>NZ_JBNDHY010000097.1:0-17512 GCF_056755315.1 Monashia sp. HAY1-2A | reverse complement strand
TCCGTCGTCGGCAGCGTCAGATGTGTATAAGAGACAGCTGCTCGACTGGGTGTGGACCCACGTCCTGGCCACCGACTGGGGCCGCCGCGAGCGCATCCTGCGCGCCGACGTCGTGTCCCGGACCGCACGCCTCGCCACCCAGGGCTGGGCGGCCGTCGTGCGTGACCTGGGCCGCGACCGCGAGTGGGTCGGCGCCGGCCACCTGCGCATCAACAACTACGACCTGCCCTCGCGCGTCCTGCCCGACGACGCCGACCTCTTCTTCGTCCCGGTCAGCCACCGCGCCCGATGGGTCGGCTGGCTGCTCCCCCGCCGCTACGCCGTCTACTACCCCGTGGCCGGCGCGCTCGCACGGGTCGACGCAGAGGCCTCCGACGGCCTCGAGCGCCTCGTCGGCCGGTCCCGGGCAGCTCTGCTGGTCGCACTCGAGTCCCCTTGCAGCACAACGGGCCTCGCGGCCACCACCGGGCTCGCGATCGGGTCGGTCGGCGACCACCTCAAGGTGCTGCTCGCGGCGGGCGTCGTGCTGCGACGCCGCTCGGGACGTGAGGTGCTCTACTGGCGCACCGCCCTCGGCGACGCCCTCGTCGCGTCCGGTGCCGGCGGCGGCCTCCAGCCGGCTGCGAGGAGGCCCGGGTAGTCCTCCCCATGTACCGCGCGGCGGGACCGACCCTACGGTCGCCTCGGGCAGGAGCACCTGCCCTCCCACCACACGGAACCCAGGGGTAGTCATGTGTGAGCTCCACGAAGACCTCGGCGACACCGGCGCGGCGGCGCCCGCCTCCCTCACGGGCGGACTCGGCCGGCGCACGCTCATCCGCGGCGCGGGTGGTCTCCTGCTCGGGGGCGGCCTCGTGGCCGCCACGGCGACGGCCGCGAGCGCCGCGACCTCGCAGAACGGTTGGCCGGCCGGGTCGTCCTCGCAGATCCCGATCGTCGGCCTCACGGTCGGCGGGGTCACCTTCCCCGCGGGCGTCCGGAGCGGCCACGTACACACGATCCTCGCCTACGTCGCCGGCCGCTTCGACCGCGAGGTCGAGGCCCTCGTCAGGGGCTGGTGCTGGGGGCACAGCTACCGGCGGATCTCCGGCAGCACCTCGCTGTCGAACCACTCGAGCGGCACGGCCATCGACTGCAACGCCCCGCGCCACCCGCTCGGCAGGTCCGGGACGTTCTCGGCCGCACAGCGGTCGAGGATCCACGCCATCGTGGCCTCGTGCAACGGCGTCGTCCGGTGGGGCGGCGACTACTCCGGCCGCAAGGACGAGATGCACTTCGAGATCGACGTGCGACCCGGCGACCCCCGAATCGCCCAGCTCGCCAAGAAGATCGGCGGTGGCGCCAGCACCCCGGCCCCGGCCCCGGTCACGTGGACGACGGTCCGGCGCGGCGCCACCGGCTTCCGCACGACGGCCGTCCAGCACCTGCTCCGCCAGCGCGGGTACTCCCTCACCGTCGACGGTGTCTTCGGCGCGGGCACCGAGAGCAGGGTCAGGGCCTTCCAGGCCTCGCGCCGGCTCGCGACAGACGGCGTCGTCGGGCCGAAGACGTGGGCCGCGCTCGTCGTCACGGTCCAGCGCGGGTCGAGGGGCCAGGCGGTCGTCGCCGCCCAGAGGCTGCTGACGCACCGCGGCTACACCCTGACCGCCGACGGTGTCTTCGGCTCGATGACCGCGACGAAGGCGCAGGCCTTCCAGTCGACGCACGGCCTCACCGCGGACGGCGTCGTGGGCCCGCGCACGTGGGCCAGGCTGACCGCCTGAGACCGCGCCCGCGGCGTCGTCCGCGTCGAGTGGTGACCGCGACGACACGATTCGGTCACGGTGGACATCGCGGTCGGCGCAGCATGTCTGGCCCTGCCGCGGGTGGGTACGTAGGTCCGACGGCCCGCACCACCACCCCCGGAAGGGGACATCGAACCATGCCCGCAGACCGCACGCCGCCCGCAACCCGGGTGGAGCAGCTGGAACAGACCCTCGAGGCGTTCGACGAGGCGGGGGGCCACCGCATCCTCGCCGACGTCTTCGCCGAGCTCGACGTCGATGACGCCGTGAGGGAGGTGCTGCTGCCGTACCTGCGGTCCGTCGGGAAGCGGTGGGAGACGGGCCGCATCGGTGTCGCGCAGGAGCACTTCGCGAGCAACGTGGTGCGCTCGCGCCTGTCCCTGCTCCTGCAGGACGCGGCCGAGAAGGTCACCGCGCCGCGACCTCTCGCCGTGCTCGCCTGCCTGCCCGGTGAGCACCACGAGCTCGGCCTCATGGCGGCCGCGCTCAGCCTCACGCGGCTCGGCTGGCAGGTCTGCTACCTCGGAGCCAACACGCCGACGGCCGAGCTGGCGCTCGCCTGCCGCAGGCTTCAGCCCGACGCCGTGATGCTGTCCGCGCTGCGACCGACGGCGTACGCGGCGCAGGCCGCCGCGCTGCGCCGGCTGGCCGAGTCGATGCCGGTGTACGTCGGTGCCGCGGGAGCGTCCGCGGAGGCGGCGACCCTGTGCCACGCCACCCACCTGCCCGGCGACCCGGTCTGGGCCGCACGGGTCGTCGACGAGCAGCGCGGATCCGCAGCCCGCGCCGTCGACGGCGCGGAACCCACTGCCGTGTAGGGCTTTCCCCGTCGGGTCGGACCGGGCTAGGCTCGCCGCCCATGAGCCCGGACGAGACGCTCGCAGATGCCCTGAGCCGCGATGCGGACGACCCGGCCGACGACGCCTACGCGGGGGATGCCGTCGACGACGCCGACCGGCAGGCGCCCGCGCCCCTGGGCCCCGTCATCGACCGACGCGACCCGCGGGTGGCCCTGGCGGTCGCCGGTATCGCCGCGGCCGCGGTCCTCGTCGGCGGCCTCGTCGCGCTCGTCATCGGCTTGGCCCGCTGACGCTCAGGAGATGAGGATCGGCTCCTTCGGGAGGCGGCGCACCTTGGTGCGGCGACGCCGCCGCTCGGGGATCATCGAGCGCATCTCCTCGAGGCGGCCGAAGCACAGGAGGCGGTCCTCGGCCTGCAGCTCGGTGCGGCGCCGGGGGTTGGGGATGACCGTCGTGCCGCGGTGCAGCGTCAGCACCTGGATGTCGCGCTCGTCCAGACCGGACTCGCTGATCGTCTTGCCGACGAGGTCGGCGCCGGTGTGCACGACGAGCTCGGCGACCCCGTAGCCCGTCGACACGGTGAGGCGCTGGCGCACGTCGATCTCGGGGAAGGCGACCTGGTTGGCGATGTGGTCGATGATGGCACCGGCGACGTCGAGCTTCGTGGCGCGCTCGATGCCCTCGAGGCCCGGCGAGGAGTTGACCTCCATGACGAGCGGGCCCTCGTTGCCCTCCAGCATGTCGACACCGGCGACGCGCAGGCCCATGATCTGCGCCGAACGCACCGCCGTCTCCTCGAACTCCCTTGACAGCTCGACGGGTTCGACCTCACCGCCGCGGTGGACGTTGGAGCGGAACTCGTCGCCGTGCGCCCGCCGACGCATCGCGGCCACGACGCGGTCGCCGACGACGAGGGCACGGATGTCGCGCCCCTTCGACTCCGTGACGAAGCTCTGGATGAGCACGTTCTGCTTCGTGCTGTGCAGCGTCTCGATGATCGCCTCGGCGATCTTGATCTCGGGCGCGAGGATGACGCCGATGCCCTGCGTGCCCTCGAGGAGCTTGATGACGACCGGGGCGCCGCCGACGCGCTCGATGGCCGGGCGCACGTCGGCACGGTTGCGCACGAAGGTCGTCGCCGGCATGCCGATGTTGTGCCGCGAGAGGATCTGCGTCGCCCGCAGCTTGTCCCGGGCGTTGCTGATGCCGTTGGCCGTGTTGGGCGTGTAGACGTCCATCTGCTCGAACTGGCGCACCACGGCGGTGCCGAAGTACGTGATCGAGTTGCCGATGCGCGGCAGGACCGCGTCGTAGTCGGACAGCGGCCGGCCGCGGAAGACGAGGTCCGGTTCGCGTCCGGACAGGTCGATGGCGAACCTCAGCGTGTTGAGCACCCGGGCCTCGTGGCCACGGGACAGGGCAGCCGTCTTGAGGCGCTGCGTCGAGTAGGCGCGCGGGGCGCGGGAGAGGATCGCGAGTTTCATGGGGGATGCCTGCAAGGATGGTCGGGTGTCCGGGCCGCCACATTCAAGCATCCTCGCCGGGTGGCGGGAATGGGTGAGCCTGCCCGCCTGCGACGTCGAGTGGGTCAAGGCCAAGCTCGACACAGGTGCCCGGTCCTCTTCGATGCACGCGTTCGACGTGTCGGAGTTCGAGCGCGACGGCACCGACTGGGTGCGGTTCTCGATCCACCCGTGGCAGCGGTCCGAGGCCGACCCCGCCGTCGTCGAGCGCCCGGTCCACGACCGGCGCTCGGTCCGCTCGTCGTCGGGGCACGCCGAGCACCGGCCGATCGTCCTGCTCGACCTCGTCCTCGTCGGGCGGACCGTGACGGCCGAGGTGTCGCTGACCGACCGCGACGAGATGGGCTTCCGGATGCTCGTGGGCCGCGAGGCGCTGCGCCAGGGGTTCCTCGTCGACTCCGGGCGCTCGTACCTCGGAGGGCGACCCCCGCTCGCGGTCCGGCGCAGGAACCGGGGCCGCTGATGCCGCGTCCGTCGTTCGCCATCGGCGCGGTCCGCGTCCGAGCGGGGTCGACGCGCGAGGTGGGCCTGCCGATCACCCGTCTCGTCACCGGGGCAGAGGTGAGCCTGCCGGTGCGCGTCGTCCACGGGCGCCAGGACGGCCCGACGGTGTGGCTGACCGCGGCCATCCACGGCGACGAGGTGGTCGGCGTCGAGGTCGTGCGGCGCGTCCTCGCCTCGCTGCCACCGCGCACCCTGAGCGGCACCGTCATCGCGGTCCCGATCGTCAACGTGCTCGGCTTCCAGACCGGCGACCGGTACCTGCCGGACCGCCGCGACCTCAACCGCGCCTTCCCCGGCTCGGCGCGCGGCTCCCTCGCCGGCCGCCTGGCGCACCT
Source organism: Monashia sp. HAY1-2A (assembly GCF_056755315.1). NCBI lineage: Bacteria > Bacillati > Actinomycetota > Actinomycetes > Micrococcales > Intrasporangiaceae > Intrasporangium > Monashia sp. HAY1-2A. The sequence continues at coordinate 12,566 of NZ_JBNDHY010000097.1, read as the reverse complement.
GCTCATGACCGAGGTGGTGGCCAAGGGCGACGTCGGCATCGACCTGCACACCGGCGCCGACCGGCGCAGCAACCTGCCCCAGGTGCGGGCCGACCTCGACGACCCGCGGACGCGCGAGCTCGCCTCGGCCTTCGGCGCACCGGTGGTCTACCACGCGCGGCTGCGCGACGGCTCGCTGCGGGCCGCGGCCAGGGAGCAGGGCGCGACGGTGCTCCTCTACGAGGGGGGCGAGGCGTGGCGTTTCGACGAGTGGGCCATCGAGTCCGGTGTCGTCGGCGTGCGCCGGGTGCTGGCCCGACTCGGCATGGTGGACCCGCTCGACGAGCCCCCACCCGCGCGGAGCCTGGTGTGCCGGTCGAGCGGCTGGGTCCGCGCGCCGGGCAGCGGCATCCTCCAGCTCGAGGCCACGCTCGGGCAGCGCGTGCAGCCCGGTGACCGGCTCGGCGGCCTGTCCGACTCCTTCGGCCGACGCGTCCGGCTGGTGCGCGCCGACCGGCCCGGCATCGTCATCGGCCGCACCCACGCGCCGCTGCTCAACCGCGGTGACGCCATCGTCCACATCGGCGAGGTCGAGGAGGACCACCCGACGCCGGACATGGCCATCGAGCTGCCGCCAGACCCGACCGGCATCCCCTTGCTGCCCGAGGCGCCCGACCTCGCTGCCGGGGCACCCGACGGCGTGCCGCGTGACTAGGCTGCCGGTCATGGCCCGCCTCGTGCTCACCGTCATCGGCGACGACCGTGCCGGACTCGTCTCGGCCCTGGCCGACGTCGTCTCCGCGCACGACGGCAACTGGGAGCAGAGCCAGATGACCGAGCTGGCAGGCAAGTTCGCCGGGATCGTCGTCGTCGCCGTCCCGGACGCCCGTCGCGACGAGCTCGGCACCGCGCTGCGAGCGCTCGACGGTTTCCTCGAGGTCGCCGCCCACCCGGGGGCGGCGGACACGGCGGCCGATACGTCCACCGGCGCCGGCGCGGGGGCCGCTCCGACACGGCGCCTCACGCTGGACCTCCTCGGCAACGACCGTCCCGGCATCGTCCGCGAGGTGTCGTCGGTGCTGAGCCGGCACCACCTGTCGATCGAGACGATCACGACCGGGACCCGCGAGGCGCCGATGGCGGGCGGCCTGCTCTTCGAGGCCCATGTCGTCGTCGACGTGCCGGCCGCGACGGACCTTGCCGACCTACGTGCGGACCTCGAGCGCCTCGCCACCGAGCTGCTCGTCGACCTCGACCTGCACGAGGACTGACCCGGCTGTCCGCGTTGTCGGTCATGATGTGCGCGTCATGACCCGATGGACTCCGGCACAGGTGGCCGGGCTCGCTCCCGACGACGCGTCGCTGGTGGCGGCCCGCAGACTGGCACGCCCCGGCCCGTGGAGCGACACCGGTTCGACCGAGACGCTCGTGTGGGGCAAGTGCCAGGGGTCGGGCAGGACGCCGTACCAGGTGAGCGTCGACCTCGCCGGGCCGGCCTTCCGCTGCTCGTGCCCGAGCCGCAAGCACCCGTGCAAGCACGGGCTCGCGCTGCTGCTGCTCTGGGTCGACGGGTCGGGGTCGGTCGCCGACGTCGAGGAGGCGGCCGGCTTCGCCCGCGAGTGGGCGGCCGAGCGGGCCGCCCGCGGCGCAGCCCGCGACGCCGCGACCGAGGCCCGGTCCGGGCGGACCCCGGACCCCGACGCCCAGGCCAGGCGGCTCGAGGACCGGCTCGCGCTGATGACGGCGGGCATGGACGACTTCGCCCGGTGGCTGGGTGACCTCGTCCGCGGTGGGACGGCCACGGCCCGCCGCCAGCCGCAGGCGTGGTGGGAGACGACCGCCGCGCGGCTCGTCGACGCCCAGCTGCCCGGCGTCGCGGACGACGTCCGCTCCGTCGGCAGCGAGGTCGCCTGGCGCGCGGACTGGTCCGAACGGCTCCTCGTCGCCCTCGGCCGCTGGTGGACCGCGACCCGCACGTGGAGCCGTCGCGACAGCCTCGACCCCGACGAGCTCGGCGACCTCAGGGCCTACCTCGGCTGGTCCGTCCCCACCGACACGGTCCGCGCGGGTGACGCCCTGCACGACCGCTGGACCGTGCTCGGCGCGCACCGCACCGACGACGGCCGCCTCCAGCAGCAGCGGACGTGGCTGCGCGGCGAGGCGGCGGGCCACACCGTCGTCGTCCTCGACTTCGCGGCCGGCACGCAGGTGCTGCCCGTGGCCCGCCTGGCCGGCTCGGTCCTCGACGCCACGGTCGCGCGGTACCCGGGGCGCGGCGTCCGGAGGGCGCTGTTCGTCGACGACCCGGCGCCGGTCGCCACCGACGGACCGCTGCCGGGCACCGTCGACGTCGAGGGCGCGTACGCCTGGGCCGCCCGGGTCTGGGCCGCCAACCCGTGGACGCGACCCGTGCCGGTCGCCCTCGCCGCCGTGCGCGTCGGGGTCGACCCGCCGCGGTCACCCGTCTCGGCGCCGGCACCGGCCTCGACACCGGCCTCGACACCGGCGTCGGGCCCCGCGTCGGCCCTGCTCACGGCCCGCGCCGTCGACGCGGGTGGCCGCGGCATCGACCTGACCGCCGACGCCGCGGTGTGGGCGCTGCTCGCGCGCACCGGCGGGCACCCGGCCGACGTGTTCGGCGAGCTCGAGCACGGGCGGTTCCGGCCCCTCACCCTGGTGCAGCGGGGCGAGGTGGTGGCGCTGTGAGCGAACGCACCGGAGCGACAGGCGGGTTCGACGCCTGGTGGCGCGAGGTCGGCAACGCGGCCCTCGTCGGCACCGCCCGTCGCGCCGTCCCACCCCTCGACGTCCTCGGCATCCGGCGCCTCGACGCACCCACCGAGGCGTCGACCGGCACGTCGACGACGCTCCCGCGCGAGGCCGCGCTCCTCGACGCCGCAGCGCTCGGCGCGGCGGCCCTCGCGTCGGGACGCGTGTCCCGCCCGGCCGAGACGCCGCCCACCTCTCCGCCGGACGTGCGCCCCGAGGCCTCGCGCCTGGCCGTGCAGCTGCTCGAGCTCGTCCTGACGCAGCCGCCCGCCGGTGTGCAGCAGCGACCAGCCCTGCTGACGCACTGGCTCCGCGCGTGCGACACCGGTGGCCGACGCGTCCCGCACGCGCTGCTGCCGACCCTCCTCGACCTCGCCACCGCACAACGCTCGCTGCGTCGCGTCGCCGCCCGGGTCGTCGACGAGCGCGGCCTCTGGCTGGCTGCGCAGCACTCCGACTGGGGCTGGGTGCTCGACGCCGCGGCCGGGGCGGACGTGTCGGCCGAACCCGAGCTCGACCCGGACGACTGGGCGCGGCTGCCCTCGACCGAGCGTCTGTCGCTCGTGGCGTCGCTGCGCGCGCGCGACCCGGACGCGGCCCGCGCGCTCGTCGGGTCGACGTGGGCCACCGATGCCGCGCGGGACCGGCGGGCTCACCTCGAGGCGTTCCGCGTCGGCCTGGGCCCGGCCGACGAGCCGCTCCTCGAGCGCGCGCTCGACGACCGGTCCGCCGGCGTCCGTGAGGTCGCCGCCGACCTGCTCGACGGGCTGCCGGGTTCGGCGCGAGCCCGACGGATGGCCGACCGGCTCCGTCCGCTCGTGCGCACGACGGGGCTGCTGCGTCGCGGCCTCGAGGTCACCCTGCCCGACGAGCCGGACGCAGCCGGTCGGCGCGACGGGCTCGGCAAGCCGCCGCCGCGCCGGTCCGCCCGCGGGTGGTGGCTCGAGCGGATCGTCGCCGGTGCGCCGCTCGGGGTGTGGGCCGATGCCACCGGTGCCGACGCCGTCACGACGGTCACCCGCCTGGCCGACGCGCAGGCGACCGACGCCCTCGAGGGGATACGCCGCGCGGTGCGGTCCCGCCGGGACCCCGACTGGGCGGCCGCGCTCCTGCAGCGGGGCTGGGACCCGAGCATCGTGCCCGCGCTGCCACGCGACCTGCGGGAGCGCGCCGTGCTCGCCCGCGTCGACGAGGTGATCGCCCGACCGTCCCACGCCGCCACCGTGGTCGCGGCGCTCGAGGCCCCGTGGTCGCCCGGCTTCAGCGTCGCGCTGACCTCCCGGCTGCGTGCCTCGACCTCCGGCCCGGCGGTCGTCGCCCTGTCGATGCCCTACCTCGTGACCGGCCTGCATCCCGCGGCGCTGGAGGCCCTCGAGCAGTGGCTCCGGTCGCTCGGTGACGGCGACCGTGCCCTCGCCACCCACCTGCGCAACCTCCTCCAGCTCCACTCCGTCAAGCGATCGATCAGCGAGGCGTTCCGATGACCGACACCACCGAGCCGACCACCGAGCCGACCACCGAGTCGGCCCCGACCCCCGAGGTGCTCCGAGCCCACGCGGAGGCCGCCTACGCGTCCGAGCTCGCGGCCCTCGCCGCGGTCGACGACCGGCCGCGGCCGCCGAGCTGGCGGCTGTCGCCGTGGGCCGTGACGACGTACCTGCTCGGCGGCACGCTCGCGGACGGCACCGAGATCACGCCGAAGTACCTCGGGTCACGGCGGCTCATGGAGGTCGCGGTCGCCTCGCTCGCCACCGACCGGGCGCTGCTGCTGCTCGGCGTCCCCGGCACCGCCAAGACCTGGGTCGGCGAGCACCTGGCGGCGGCGGTCAGCGGGGCCTCGACGCTCGTCGTGCAGGGCACGGCGGGGACCCCGGAGGAGTCGCTCCGGTACGGCTGGAACTACGCGCGCCTCCTGGCCGAGGGCCCGACGCGTGCTGCGCTCGTTCCGAGCCCGGTGATGCGCGCCATGGAGACCGGCGCCCTCGTGCGCATCGAGGAGCTGACCCGCATCCCGGCCGACGTGCAGGACTCCCTCATCACCATCCTGTCCGAGAAGACGCTGCCCGTGCCCGAGCTCGACTCCGAGGTGCAGGCCCGCCCCGGCTTCAACGTCATCGCGACCGCCAACAACCGCGACAAGGGCGTGAACGAGCTCTCCTCGGCGCTCAAACGACGCTTCAACACCGTCGTCCTGCCGCTGCCGGACACCCTCGAGCAGGAGGTGGAGATCGTCCGCACCCGCGTCGCGTCGCTCGGCCGCAGCCTGCAGCTGCCGGCCGAGCTCGAGTCGCTGGCCGAGATCGAGCGCGTCGTCCAGGTGTTCCGGGAGCTCCGGTCCGGCGTCACGGCCGACCAGCGCACCACCGTCAAGTCGCCGTCCGCGACGCTCTCGACGGCCGAGGCCATCTCGGTCATGACGAACGGGGTCGCCCTCGCGGCGCACTTCGGTGACGGCGTCGTGCGGGCCGACGACGTCGCGGCCGGGCTCGTCGGCGCGGTCGTCAAGGACCCGGTCCAGGACCGCATCGTCTGGCAGGAGTACCTCGAGACCGTCGTCAAGGACCGTCGCGAGTGGACCGACCTCTACCGCGCGTGCCGCGAGCTGGGCTGACGGGATCGACATGACCGTCGAGGTGCTCGGCATCCGCCACCACGGGCCCGGCTCGGCCCGGTCGGTGGCGCGCGCCCTCGACGAGCTCGACCCCGACTCCGTCGTCGTCGAGGGACCGCCCGAGCTCGACGCCCTGCTGCCCCTCGCCGCCGACCCCGGCCTGGTGCCACCGGTCGCCGGCCTCGTCTACGCCGTCGACAACCCGCGCCGGGCGGCGTTCTACCCGTTCGCGCTCTTCTCCCCGGAGTGGGTGGCGCTCCAGTGGGCGCTGGCGCGCGGCGTCCCCGTCCGGTTCGCCGACCTGCCCGCGGCGCACTTCCTGGCCCCGGGGGTGGGGGACGCCGCAGAGGCCACCGAGGGCGACCGCGACGCCGACGATGCCGGCGCCGACGACGGCGGCGCCTGGGAGGGGCCGGCCCAGGGCGTCGTGCGCGAACGCGTCGACCCGCTCTCGACGCTGGCCCGCGCCGCCGGGTACGACGACCCGGAGCGCTGGTGGGAGGACGCCGTCGAGCACCGCCGCACGTCCTCGCTCGAGCACTTCCGGTTCCTGCGCGAGGCGATGCGCGACGTCCGCGGCGGCACGACCGTCGGCGACGACGCGCGGCGGGAAGCCTTCATGCGCAAGGTGATCCGTGCGGAGGTCAAGGCCGGCCGCGAACGCGTCGCCGTCGTGTGCGGCGCCTTCCACGCCCCGGTGCTCGACCCCGACACGTTCCCCCCGGCGGGGCGCGACAACGCCCTCCTCGCGAAGCTGCCCAGGGTCAAGGTCGCCGCGACCTGGGCGCCGTGGACCGCCGCGCGCCTCGCGTACGCGAGCGGCTACGGCGCGGGCGTCCGCTCACCCGGCTGGTACCAGCACCTGTTCGTCACGCCCGAGGACGAGGTCGTGCCCTCGTGGTTCGTCCGCGTGGCGCGGGCGCTGCGCGAGGAGGACCTCGACACCTCGACGGCCGCCGTCGTGGAGGCCACCCGGCTGGCCGACGCGCTCGCCGCGGTGCGAGGCCGCCCGTCGGTGGGCCTCGCCGAGCTGACCGACTCGGCTCGCGCTGTGCTCACCGACGGGTCGGACCTGCCGCTGCGGCTCGTCGACCGGCGCATCGTCGTCGGCGAGCTGCTCGGTCGGGTGCCCGACTCGACCCCGATGGTGCCCCTCGCGTCCGACCTGGCCCGACAGCAGAGGTCCTTGCGGCTCAAGCCCTCCGCCTCGGCGACGACCGTGCAGCTGGACCTGCGGCGCGAGGCGCAGCTGGCTCGCTCGGTGCTCCTGCACCGGCTGCGGCTGCTCGGGGTCCCGTGGGGCGAGCAGGTCGACGCCGGCCGGTCCACGGGCACCTTCAAGGAGGCGTGGCAGCTGGAGTGGGACCCCGAGCTCGCCGTGTCGGTCGTCGAGGCGAGCCTCTGGGGCAACACGGTGCAGAGCGCCGCCGAGGCCAAGGTCGCCGACGAGGCCGGCAGTACCGACGACCTCGGCCGCCTCGGGGCCCTCGTCGAGCAGTGCCTCCTCGCCGAGCTGCCCGGCGCGCTGCGGGCCGTCGTCGCGGCTCTGGCCGACCGCACCGCCCGCCAGCACGACACCCGGGCCCTCCTCGACACCGTCGAGCCGCTGGCCCGCACGTGCCGCTACGGCGACGTGCGCGGCGTCGACGTCGGCGAGGTCGAGCACGTGCTGCGCACCGTCGTGGTCCGGGCCTCGGTCGGCCTGCGGTCGGCGTGCGCGTCGCTCGACGACGACGCGGCCGCCGCGATGCGCGCCGCGGTCGAGGCCGCCGACCGCGGCGTCGCGCTCCTCGACCTGCCGGACCTGCGCGAGCCGTGGCAGCGGGCCCTGGCCGCGGTCGCCGCCGACGAGAGCATCCACGGGGCCGTGGGCGGACGCGCCAACCGCCTCCTGCTCGACGCCGGACAGCTGGCGCGCGACGAGGCCGCCGGCCGGCTGAGCCGACGGCTGTCGACCGGCGCGAGCGCACCGGCGACCGCCGCCTGGGTCGACGGGTTCCTCACGGGGGAGGCGCTGCTCCTCGTCACCGACGACACGCTCCTCGCCCTCATCGACGACTGGCTCGCCGGCGTGCCCGACGCCGTCTTCGAGGACCTGCTGCCCCTCGTCCGACGGACGTTCTCGCGGTACGAGCAGGCCGAACGCCGGCTCATCGGCCGGCACCTGACCGCGCTCGGCACGGGCGGCCGCGCCGATGCGGAGGACGCCCCGGCATCCGTCGACCTCGAGCGTGCGGCGCCGGCCGTCGCCACCGTCGCCCGCCTGCTCGGGCTCGAGACCGTGGGGGGCCCGCGATGAGCGACGACGACCCGACGCCGGAGGCCGGCGCTCCGGCGACCGGCAGCGTCACCCCGACGCGTCGCGACCGGCTGACCCGCTGGCGTCTCGTCCTCGGTGGCGAGGAGGCCGACGGCATCGGCGACGCGGCGTCGCTCGACGCGGACGACGTCAAGCGCGACGAGGCGCTGCGCGAGCTGTACGACGGGCAGCGCAAGGGCGGGCTCGGCGCGTCCGCGCCCCGGGTGGCGCGGTGGCTCGGCGACATCCGGGGCTACTTCCCGTCCTCGGTCGTGCAGGTCATGCAGGCCGACGCGATGGACCGGCTCGGCCTGACCCAGCTGCTCCTCGAGCCGGAGCTCATGGAGGCCGTCCAGCCCGACGTCAACCTCGTCTCGACGCTCGTCGGCCTGGGTCGCGTCATCCCCGAGCGGTCCCGCGCCACCGCCCGGGGCGTCGTGCGCACCGTCACCGACCAGCTCGAGGAGCGGCTGAGGCAGCGGACCGTCGAGGCCGTCACCGGGGCGCTGAACCGCGCGGCCCGCACCCGCCGCCCGCGGCACTCCGACATCGACTGGAACCGCACCATCGCGGCCAACCTGCGGCACTACCAGCCCGACCTGCGGACCGTCGTGCCCGAGCGGCTCGTCGGGTACGCGCGCCGGGCCCACCGCGTCGAGCGCCAGGTCATCCTCTGCATCGACCAGTCCGGGTCGATGGCCGAGTCGGTCGTGTACGCGAGCGTCTTCGGGGCGGTGCTCGCCTCGCTGCGGTCGGTCGAGACGAGGCTCGTCGTCTTCGACACCCAGGTCGTCGACCTGACCGACGAGCTCGACGACCCCGTCGACGTCCTCTTCGGCGTGCAGCTCGGTGGCGGCACCGACATCAACCGGGCCCTGGCGTACTGCGAGTCGCTCATCGAGCAGCCCGCCGACACGATCCTCGTGCTCATCAGCGACCTCTACGAGGGCGGCATCGCCGAGGAGATGGTGCGGCGGGCGTCCTCGGTCGTCGCCTCCGGTGCGACGATGGTCGCCCTGCTCGCGCTCAGCGACTCGGGCAGCCCGAGCTACGACGCGGAGCACGCGGCCGCGCTGGCGGCCGTCGGCGTCCCGGCGTTCGCGTGCACCCCCGACCGCTTCCCCGACCTCATGGCGACCGCGATCGAGAAGCGCGACATCACGGCATGGGCCGCCGCCAACGACATCGTCACCACCCACGAGCCCGACCCGCCCGTCTGAGCCCGCCCACGGGCGTCGGACGCCGAGTCAGGCGCCGGGAAGGGCGGCCACGGCCTCGATCTCGACGAGCTGGTCGGCGTAGCCGAGCACGGTGACGCCGTGCAGGGTGCTCGGCACCTCGTGCTCGCCGAACGCGTCGTGGACGACCGTCCAGGCGGTGACGAGGTCCTCGCGCACAGTCGTCGCCACGAGGACACGCGTGTAGACGACGTCGACCAGACGGGCGCCGGACTCGGCGAGGGCTGTGACGAGGTTGTCGATGCACTGCCGTGCCTGGGCCGCGATGTCGCCGGGCGCCACCGTGGCCCCGTCGGCGTCGAGGGGACAGGCCCCTGCCGTGAAGACGAGGCGAGCGGGCCCGTTCGTCGTCGACGCGTACGCGTAGGGCGCGGTGTCGGTGAGCGCGGTCGACCGGACGAGCCGGACGACGCTGTCGGGTGCCGTCATGGCTCCGACGGTAGCGGCCTCGCGCGGACGAACCGGACCTGACGGCCGGGGCCTCGGCAGCCGTCCCGTCGTTCCGGACGACGACCATCACCGGCCCGCGGAGGCCCGGGCACGTTCGGCCCCACGACGCATCGGGTGATCGTGGTCGTCATCCGTGACGCCGTCCGTCGACGCCATCGCCACGAGAAGCTACTGAGGCAACGGGTGCTGGGACCGTCGTCAGGTCGACGGCGCCGCGTCGCGCGCGACCTCATCGCTGTGGAGAAGTCTGGGCCGCCGCTTCGAACACTTGGACGATTGGGGCATGGCGACGGCGGCGATCGAGGCGGGCTGGGAGCTCGTCGCGGCCCTCGCCGCCGACCTCCACGACGCGCACGGGCGCCTCGTCCGGCTCGTCGAGCACGCCCTGACCGAGGGGTCCTGGCAGGCCTCCAGCATCCGCTCGCCCGAGCACTGGCTCATGGTGCGGGCGGGCCTCTCGCGCGGCCAGGCGCGGGCGATCGTGCTGATCGCGCGCCGGGCCGGCGAGCTGCCACTGACCTCGGCTGCCCTGCACGACGGTCGGCTCTCGCTCGACCAGGCGGCCGTGGTGGCGCGGCACACCCCGCCCGAGTTCGACGCGACGGTTGCGGAGTTCGCCACGCACGCGACGGTCACCCCGCTGCACCGCACCGTCAGCCGCTACGACTTCACGCTCGAGCCGGAGACGTTCGACACCGAGGGCGAGATCCAGCCCTCCGAGCAGGCCGAGTCCCGTCGGGCACCGGTCGCGCCGCCGTCGCTGTCCATGGGCACCGATGAAGAGGGCCGGTTCCGGCTGCGCTACGACGCCCCACCGGAGATCGGGGCCCTCGTCGAGGCAGCGCTGCGCGAGGCCCGAGACCATCTCTTCCACACCGCCGGGTCGAGCGAGGACAGCACTCCGGCTCTCCTCGTCGACGAGGCCGCCGGTGGACACCCCGGCGTCACGTGGGCCGACGCGCTCACCCTCATGGCCGAGCGGTCACTGGAAGGTGGCGCGACGCCGGGGCGACGCTCGCGCTACCGCGTCCACGTCTTCCTCGACACCGACGGGGGTTGGCTCACCGGCACGCCGCGCCTGCCCCGAGGCGTCGTGGACGGGCTCACGTGCGACGGCAACCTGACACCGGTGTGGACGACCGAGGGCCGCCCCATCAACGTCGGGCGCAGTCAGCGGGTGGTGCCCCACCGCACCAAGGTCCTCGTGGACGACCGTGACCGCGGCTGCCGCTTTCCGGGCTGCGGCGCGACCGCCTTCGTCGAGGTCCACCACCTGGTCCACTGGCGCGACGGCGGTGCCACCGACCTGGCGAACCTCCTGTCGCTGTGCCCCTTCCACCACGACGCGCACCACCGCGGCGAGTTCACCGTCGTGGGCGACCCTGCTGCCCCCGAGGACCTGGAGTTCACGACGCGGCTCGGGCGCCCCATCGGCCCGATGCGCCGCACCTCCCATACCGGGAGCCGGGCCGAGCCGACCGGTTCAGGTGGTCAGGCTCGTCCGGTCCTCTCGACCGGGCCGTCGGTCCGACCCGGTGCGCGACCGGACTGCGGTGCACCGCCGGGCCGGCCACGTCCACGGCTCGGTCGCCGCTACGCCGCGCCCACGGGCGGCGTCCTGCACCTCGGCCTCGTCGACTTCACCCCGCCGCGCCGTCACCCTCTGCGTACCTAGGACCCACCGCCGCGCCCCGGTCGGCCACGCCGGTCACGCGGCGGTGACCTCGGATCCGGTGGCTCGGCCGTGGTGAGTCCGCCGCGGTCACTCGTCGGCGGTCATTCGTCGGCGGGGCTCTCCTCCTGCTGGGCCTCGAGCACCTCCGCGTCCGTGTCCTCCGGCGGCTGGCCGCCGGCCTCGCGATCCTCGTCGGGCACGGCTGACGTGGACTGCCCCTGGTCGGGATGCAGCGCGTCCAAGCCGTCTGGGCGGCCCTCCTCGGGGGCCGTCATCGTGGGCTCGGAGTCCTGGTCCTGCTCGGCGTCGTAGCCGGTGTCGTCGCTCATGTCGACCCCGTACCCGGTGACCGGCCGGCCGACGCGTCTATCCGCGTCGGGACGCGGCGGCCGCGGCCACCCACTGCGCGGCGAGCTCGGCGTCGAGCGGCGTGGCGCCCGGCACGGAACCGGCGGCCTCGTCGAAACGCGCCACGAGGTCCTCGACCGACGCGGCACCGACGGCCGCGAGCGAGTCGAAACCGGCCGCACGCAGCACGGTCACGTGCCTGCCCGTGGCGCCCGGCAGCGTCACGAGCTCGGCCTCGCTGACCCAGGTACGCAGCGTCGCCCGGTCGACGCCGAGGCGGCGCTGCAGCTCGGTCGCGACGCGGGCGCGCGAGCCGACGCTGACGAGGTCGCCGGCGCGGAAGAGCCCCGCGGCGGCGAGCGCCTTGCGGCCCGCCGCGTCGACGGACGGCAGAGTCTCGAGCGGCACCGACGGGCGCAGCAGTGACGCCGCCTCGGCGTTCTCGACGGGGATCGGCACGATGGTCATGGCGAGCCGCCCGACCGACGCGTCCTCCGGGGCCCCCGGCGTCGGGAAGCGGTAGCGCAGGTTGCCGAGCTCGTCGAGGTCGAGGCTCACCCTGGTGTCGAGCTGCACCTCGCGCAGCGCGAAGCGGGTGACGCCGTTGGAGGACTCGGAGAGCTGGCGCTGCAGCTGGTCGGTGGCGTTGGCGATCGCGGTGCCGAGCTCGTCGTAGTGGCGGCCCTCGCCCTGCAGGGACGCGACCTGCGCGCGCAGGGCGTCGTTCTCCTTCTGCAGCCGGGCGACCTCGGCGGCGAGGTCCTCGACGAGCTTGCGGTCGCTGTCGTCCTCGATGGAGTCGACCGGCCGGAAGATGCCGAGGACGCCGTCGTTGCGGATGACCGTGGTGCTCGGGCGCAGGACGGCACCGACGAGCACCGACCCGGACAGCGACCCGGACAGCGATCCGGAGGGCGATCCGGACAGCGGGCCGGTGGTCGCGGTGCCGACGTGGGTCGCCGTGCCGGGTCGCAGCGTGCCGTGGTCGGTCATGTCGGTCACGGGGATCGTCCTCCAGGGGTCGGAGCGTTCAGTGGGTGGGATCGGGGTCGGCCGGGAGAGCGCTGCGCGGCCGGGTGGCTGTCTCTTATACACATCTCCGAGCCCACGAGACGCGTAGTAATCTGGGGGGGGGGGGTTTTGTTGGGAGGGGGGGGGGGGGGGGGGGGGGGGGGGGGGGGGGGGGGGGGGGGGGGG
>NZ_JBNDHY010000096.1:0-17856 GCF_056755315.1 Monashia sp. HAY1-2A | reverse complement strand
CAACCCACGACCGAGAACCTGTCCCGCGGGGACCTAGGCTGAGGAGCATGGCACGCGTGACAGAGCAGTCAGGGACCACGACGTCCGAGCCGGCGGTGGCGCCGGCGTCCGAGTCTGCGTCCGAGTCTCCGTTCGAGTCGGTGGTCGAGGCGGTGCCCAAGGGGCTGTTCATCGGCGGGTCGTGGCGCGACAGCAGCAGCGGCGCCACCATCGCCGTCGACGACCCGGCCACCGGGCAGGTCATCGCCCGGGTGGCCGACGCGACGGTCGAGGACGGCCGGGCCGCGCTCGACGCCGCCGTCGCGGCGCAGGCGGAGTGGGCCCGCACCGCCCCCCGCGACCGCGGCGAGATCCTCCGCGACGCGTACGAGCGGATCGTCGCCCGCACCGACGAGTTCGCGGTGCTCATGACCCTCGAGATGGGCAAGACCCTCGCGGAGTCCCGGGGCGAGGTCGCCTACGGTGCCGAGTTCTTCCGGTGGTTCTCGGAGGAGGCGGTCCGGGTCTCGGGTCGCTGGTCGACCGCGCCCAACGGCGCGTCTCGTCTCATGACGATGAAGCAGCCGGTGGGCCCGACGCTCATGATCACGCCGTGGAACTTCCCGCTGGCGATGGGCACCCGCAAGATCGGCCCGGCGATCGCGGCCGGCTGCACCATGGTCGTCAAGCCCGCGAGCCAGACGCCGCTGACGATGCTCGCGCTGGCCGACCTGCTGCAGCAGTGCGGCGTGCCCGACGGCGTCCTCAACGTCGTCACGACGAGCCACACCGGCGAGGTCATGGAGCCGCTCATCCGCGACCCGCGGCTGCGCAAGCTGACCTTCACCGGCTCGACGCCGGTGGGTCGCACCCTCATCGAGCAGGCCGCCCAGGGCGTCCTGCGCGTGTCGATGGAGCTCGGCGGCAACGCACCGTTCCTCGTCTTCGCCGACGCCGACCTCGACAAGGCCGTCGACGGCGCGATGCTGGCCAAGATGCGCAACATCGGCGAGGCGTGCACGGCGGCCAACCGGTTCTACGTCCACGAGTCGCTCGCCGACGAGTTCTCGACGCGGCTCGCCGAGCGGATGGGCGCCCTGACCCTCGGTCACGGCACCGACGACGGGGTCGACGTCGGCCCGCTCGTCGACGAGAAGGCGCGGACCAAGGTGGGCGCCCTCGTCCAGGACGCCGTCGACAAGGGCGCCCGCGTCCTCACCGGCGGCTCCGCGCGCGAGGGTGCCGGCTGGTTCTACGAGCCGACGGTGCTCGCCGACGTGCCGACCGACGCCGACCTCTCCCGCGAGGAGATCTTCGGTCCGGTCGCACCGGTCACGTCCTTCGCCGACGACGACGAGGCGGTGCGCCTGGCCAACGACACCGAGTACGGCCTCGTCGCCTACCTGTTCACGCGCGACCTGTCCCGGGCCATCCGGGTCAGCGAGGAGCTCGAGTACGGCATGGTCGGCGTCAACCAGGGCATCGTGTCGAACCCGGCCGCGCCCTTCGGTGGCGTCAAGCAGTCGGGCGTCGGCCGCGAGGGCGGCTTCGAGGGCATCGAGGAGTACCTCGAGACCAAGTACGTCGGCATCGCGCTCTGACGCGCCCACGAGGGGCACGCGACCCACGCGCGCGACGACGCCGGGGCACCCGCGGGTGCCCCGGCGTCCTGCCCCAAAACGCGCTCACCGGCGGAGCTCCCGTGGTGCAATCGTGCGCATGGTCACCCCTGCTGGACACCGTGATGCCGGTTCGTTGCGCTCGCTCGACGCGCTGCTCACCGAGACCGACGAGGTGCTGCGCCGTGGCGGCGTCGCCGGTGCACAGGTGTGGCCCACCGCGTTCCCGGTGCTCGACGCGACGCTGACCGGGGGCTTCCGCGCCGGCGAGCTCGTCCTCCTCGGCGGTCCCGCCGGCCACGGCAAGACGACGCTCGGGCTCCAGCTGGCCCGCAACGCCGTGGCCGCGGGCGGTTCGGCCGTCGTCTTCTCCTACGAGCACGAGTCGTACACGCTCCTCGAGCGGCTCATCTCCATGGAGGCGGTGGAGGCCGTCGGCTCCTACGCCGGTGAGGTCGCCGGCGTCGTCGAGGTGCGGCGTGCGCTCGAGGTGGGCTCCGGTGGCGCATCGCTCGCGTCGGTCCTGGCCGACCTGCCCGGTGGCACGGCCGCCCACGAGGCCCTCGTCGGCTACGGCGACCGGCTCCACATCCACGAGTCCTCCGGCGCGACGACCTCCCTCGAGGAGGTCGCCGCCGTCATCGGACGCGTCACCCAGGCCACCGGCCAGGCGCCGTTCGTCCTGCTCGACTACATCCAGAAGGTCCCCGTCGACGGCGAGGACGAGAACGCCCGCGTCACCGCCGCGGCCGAGGGGCTCAAGGATCTCGCCCTCGCGGCCCGCGTCCCCATCGTCACCATCTCGGCCGCCGACAAGGAGGCCCTCGGCAGCGGCCACCGGATGCGCACCCACGACCTGCGCGGCTCCTCGGCGCTGGCCTACGAGGCCGACGTCGTGCTCATCGTCAACGACAAGGTCGACGTCGTCTCGCGCGAGCACCTCGTCTACGACCTCGGCAACATCCAGCGGTTCCGCGGCTGGACCGTCGTCAGCATCGAGAAGAACCGCCACGGTCGCTCGGGCGTCGAGCTGGAGTTCGCCAAGGACTTCGAGCACGGGCGCTTCGACCCGGCCGGCAAGGCCGTCACCGAGCGCCTCATCGACGAGCGCGTCTTCGTCTCCTGAGGCACTGCGGTGGGCTTCCTGCGCGGACTGCTGGGCGGCGGCGACGCGGAGGAGCCGGTCACCGTCGTGCTGCACGACGTCAGCCACCGCGTGTTCGTCGAGGCCGCGCCCGACGCCGTGTGGCAGGCGCTCGTCGCCCCCGCGCCCGCCGCCGCGCGCGGCGTCGACTGCGTGGGCCTCGTCGCGCTCCCGCGCCCGGAGCCGACCGGTCTGCCGGAGTTCGCCGGGGTCTGGCGGCGAGCAGACGGCCGCCTGTGGGCGGGCCTGTCGACCGTCGTCGACCTCGAGCCCGGGCGTCGCGTCGTCGCGCGGTCGGCCGACGGGGCCGTGGCGTTCGAGCTGACGACGACCGTGGAGCCGCTCGACCACGGCACCGTCGTGTCACAGGTGCTGGCCGGGCTGTCGCCGGACGACCCGCTCTCCGGGTTCGCCCGCAGCTGGCTCGCGCGAGGCCTCCTCGGCGTCAAGGCCGACGTCGAGGGTCGGCCGCGCGACGTGCCGGAGGCGACCGCAGCGACCGCATCCGACCCCTGGGCGGCCCACCACCCCGCCGGTCCGGGTCCCGACGGTCTCGGCGTGCCGGGCGTCCCCGGCGCGCTCGGGCCCGGAGGCGGAACCGCCGCCCCCGCAGGCACTCTCGCCCGGACGTCGGCGGTGCCGGCGTGGGTACCGGTGACGGCGTCCGCCGCCGTCGACCTCGCGCTGGGGGCCGACCAGGTCTGGTCGTTCCTGCTGGACCCGGGCTCGGAGCCGCTGCTGCGGCCCGACGTGGAACGCGTCGTCCGGCTCGAGCTCGCCGATGCGCCCGGGACCGAGCACGTCCTCGCCGTGCACCGTGCCGGGGACGGACGCCGTGCCGCGAGCCTGTCGGTCCTGGCCGTCACGCCGGATCGACGCCGGATCGTCGAACGCGACCTCGGCTCCCCCCGCGAGAGCGACGTCGAGACCGTCGTCGAGGACGCCGGCGTCGGTTGCCGCCTGACCGAGACCCTGACGACGTGGCTGCCGACGTCCCCGGGCAGCGCGCCGGACACGGCGGCCCTCACCGCCTTCCTGCAGGCCCGGCTCGAGACGGTCCGCACGCTCGTCGAGGCGGGCGTGGCTGCGCCCCGGGACCCCCGCACCGGTTTCCTGCCACCCTCCTCGCCGGACGCCGGCCCGGCATCCGACGTCGCACCCCATGCGGCACCCGGCGCCGCACCCGACGCCGTCCCGAGCGGACGCCCGAGCGTGCCGTCGAGCGTCCTGCTGCCTCCGCCGCACGTCGTCGCCCCGGCCCGCGCGTACGTCCCGACCCCCACGTGGTGGTGGGGCGACCTGGGCCTGCACACCCTCGACCTCGGCTGGTGGTGAGCACGCCGGGAGGCTCGGGTGCTGTCGGCGCCCGCCCGTACCGTCGGAGGATGGACGACACCGGCGCCGACCTCGACGCGCTGCAGGACCTTCTCGACCGCTCCCACGCGCGGGCCACGGGCCACCTGCGCGGCATCATCACCGACGAGCGCACCCTCACGGCCCGTCAGCTCGCCCAGCTGCTCACCGGCATGAGGGTGCTCAGCGTCGCCACGGTCACCGCCCGCGGCGAGCCGCGCATCAGTGCGCTCGACGGGCACTTCCTGCACGGCACCTGGACCTTCGGCACGAGCGGCTCGTCGGCCAAGGCGCGCCACCTCGAGCGGCGTCCTGCCGTCAGCGTCGCCCACGTCGACGGCGAGGAGCTCGCCCTCTTCAGCCACGGGTACGCCGAGCTCATCGCCCCGGGGCCCGAGCTCGATGCCGTCGACGCCCACTGGACGGCGCACTACGGGAGCAGTCCCTTCTCCTGGGGCGAGGACATCCGGTTGTACCGCCTGCGCATGACGTGGGCCGTCGCCTACGCGTCCGACCGCGACGAGCTGCTGCGCTCGCGCGGCGTCTCGGCCTGACCACCCCCGCGCGCTGCCGGCCGCGGTTGCACGGGCGCGGGGGCCGGTGAGGAACAATGCCCGGGTGACCGACGCCGCCGCCGCCCGCCCCCGCCGGATCGTCCTGCTCGGATCGACCGGCTCGATCGGCACCCAGGCCATCGACATCGTCCGCCGCAACCCGGACCGGTTCGAGGTCGTCGGTCTGTCCGCGGGTTCCAACCTCGCCCTCGTCGCCGAGCAGGCCGTGGCGCTGCGCGTGCCCGCCGTCGCGGCAGCATCCGGCAGCGTCGCGGACCTCGAGGCGGCGGTCAGGGCGGCGGCCGACCGGTCGGGCGTCACCGCGTACGAGCCCGAGCTGCTCGTCGGCGCCGACGCGAGCACCGTCCTCGCCGGGCGCGAGGCCGACGTCGTCGTCAACGGCATCACCGGCGCCATCGGGCTCGAGCCGACGCTGGCCGCGCTGCGCGCGGGCACGACGCTCGCGCTGGCCAACAAGGAGTCGCTCATCATCGGCGGACCTCTGGTCAAGGCGCTCGCCGCCCCGGGACAGATCGTCCCCGTCGACAGCGAGCACTCGGCCATCGCCCAGGCCCTGCGCGGGGGACGCGCCGACGAGGTACGACGTCTCGTCGTCACCGCGAGCGGCGGTCCGTTCCGGGGCCGCTCCCGCGCCGAGCTGGCCGACGTGACGCCCGAGCAGGCCCTCGCCCACCCGAACTTCGCCATGGGCCGGGTCATCACGACGAACTCGGCGACGCTCGTCAACAAGGGACTGGAGGTCATCGAGGCGCACCTGCTCTTCGACGTCCCGTTCGAGGCGATCGAGGTCGTCGTGCACCCGCAGCAGATGATCCACTCCATGGTGGAGTTCGTCGACGGCTCGACGATCGCCCAGGCCGGCCCGCCGAGGATGCTCGTCCCCATCGCGCTCGGCCTGAGCTGGCCCGAGCGCGTCCCCGACGTCGACGTGCCGTGCGACTGGTCGAGCGCCCAGTCGTGGGAGTTCGAGCCGCTCGACGACGACGCGTTCCCGGCCGTGGCGCTCGCGCGCCGCGTCGGTGCCTCCGGCGGCACGTGGCCGGCGGTCTACAACGCCGCGAACGAGGTCGCCGTGGACGCCTTCCACGACGGCCGCATCGGGTTCGTCGACATCGTCGACACCGTCGCCCGGGTCGTCGACGCGTACGCCGACGAGCCCGCCTCCCGCGCCTGGGATCTCACGCTCGCCGACGTCCTCGCCGCCGACGCCTGGGCCCGCCAGGCTGCCGAGGCGTCGATCGCCCCCTGACCCACGCTGGCCACGCCGGCGGGTGTGCATCGATCGCGGGGTGTGAGAATGGGTCATGCTCTTCGTGCTGGGGGTCCTCGTCGTCGTGGTGGGCGTCGCCCTGTCCATCGCCCTGCACGAGATCGGCCACCTCGTGCCGGCCAAGAGGTTCGGCGTCAAGGTGACCCAGTACATGGTCGGGTTCGGCCCCACGGTGTGGTCGCGGCGCCGAGGTGAGACCGAGTACGGCATCAAGGCGATCCCGCTCGGGGGCTACGTCCGGATGATCGGGATGCTGCCCCCGCGTCCAGGAGACGCGCCCGGTCAGCTGCGCAGCGTCTCCACCGGCCGGTTCAGCCAGCTGGTCGACCAGGCCCGTGCGGACTCGCTCGAGGAGGTGCAGCCCGGTGACGAGGACCGTGTCTTCTACCGGTTGAGCCCCGGCAGGAAGATCGTCATCATGCTCGGCGGGCCGGTCATGAACCTGCTCATCGCGTTCGTCCTCATCACGGGCGTCATCACCCTCTACGGACTGCCGCAGGTCGCCCCGAAGGTCGGGCGGGTCGCGCAGTGCGTGCCGACCACGGTCCCGACGGTGCAGGACCCGCAGCCGGCGTGCGCGGCCGGCGACCCGAAGGCACCGTCGGCGACGGCCGGCCTCCAGCCGGACGACCGGGTGCTGTCCATCGACGGCGCGACGGTCACGTCGTGGGACCAGGTGTCGGCCGCGATCCGGGACCACGCGGGGACGCCGATGACGTGGGTCGTCCAACGAGGCGGCCGGACCGTCGAGGTCACGATCACCCCGGCCCGGCTCGAGCGCGCCACCTACGACGCCGAGTACAAGCCGGTCGTGCGCGACGGCAAGCTCGTCCTCGCCCCGATGGGGTACGCGGGAATCGTGCCCGGCCAGGACCTCGTGCGGACGCCGCTGGTCGAGGCGCCGGGCTACGTGTGGCAGCGCGTCCTCGACACCGCTGGCATCGTCGTGCAGATCCCGCAGAAGATGGCCGGCGTGGTCCAGGCGGCGTTCGGGTCGGGCGAGCGCGACCCGAACGGTCCCATCTCGGTCGTCGGTGTCAGCCGCCTCGGTGGGGAGGTCGCCGCCGTCGACATCCCCGACTCCCAGGGCGGCAACTGGGTCAAGCTGGCCCAGCTCGTCCTGCTCATCGCATCGCTCAACCTGGCCCTGTTCGTCTTCAACCTCATCCCGCTGCTCCCGCTCGACGGCGGGCACGTCGCGGGTGCCCTGTGGGAGGCGGTCAGGAAGGGCTGGGCGCGGCTGCGCCACCGGCCGGACCCGGGCTACGTCGACGTCGCCAAGGGGCTGCCCATCGCCTACGGCATGAGCCTCGTGCTCATCACGATGTCGGTCCTGCTCATCTACGCCGACATCGTCAAGCCGATCAGCCTCTTCGGCTGAACCGGGGCGCAGGAGCGCCGGCGGGCGAGCCGTCCCGTCGAGACATAATGGGCGGCATGAGCGTCTCCCTCGGCATGCCCTCCGCGCCCCCGCCGGTCCTCGCGCCCCGGCGCCGGACCCGCCAGATCCAGGTCGGCAAGGTGGGCGTCGGGTCCGACTTCCCGATCTCGGTGCAGTCGATGACGACGACCCCGACGACCGACATCAACGCGACGCTCCAGCAGATCGCCGAGCTCACGGCCGCGGGCTGCGACATCGTGCGGGTGGCGTGCCCGAGCCAGGACGACGCCGACGCGCTGCCGGCCATCGCGCGCAAGAGCCAGATCCCCGTCATCGCCGACATCCACTTCCAGCCGAAGTACGTCTTCGCTGCGATCGACGCCGGTTGCGCGGCCGTGCGCGTCAACCCCGGCAACATCCGCCAGTTCGACGACAAGGTCAAGGAGATCGCCGACGCCGCCAAGGCCGCCGGTGTCTCCCTGCGCATCGGCGTCAACGCCGGCTCGCTCGACCGGCGTCTGCTCGAGAAGTACGGCAAGCCGACGCCGGAGGCCCTCGTGGAGTCCGCGGTCTGGGAGGCCAGCCTCTTCGAGGAGCACGACTTCCACGACTTCAAGATCTCGGTCAAGCACAACGACCCCGTCGTCATGGTCCGCGCCTACGAGCTGCTCGCCGAGCGCGGGGACTGGCCGCTGCACCTGGGTGTCACCGAGGCGGGTCCCGCGTTCCAGGGCACGATCAAGTCCGCCACGGCGTTCGGGGCGCTGTTGTCCAAGGGAATCGGCGACACCATCCGGGTCTCGCTCTCCGCGCCGCCGGTCGAGGAGGTCAAGGTCGGCAACCAGATCCTGCAGAGCCTCAACCTCAAGCCGCGCAAGCTCGAGATCGTCTCGTGCCCGTCGTGCGGCCGCGCCCAGGTCGACGTCTACACGCTCGCCGACCAGGTCACCGCCGGCCTCGAGGGCATGACGGTCCCGCTGCGTGTGGCCGTCATGGGCTGCGTCGTCAACGGCCCCGGGGAGGCTCGCGAGGCCGACCTCGGGGTGGCGAGCGGCAACGGCAAGGGCCAGATCTTCGTCAAGGGCGAGGTCATCAAGACCGTCCCCGAGAGCCAGATCGTCGAGACGCTCATCGAGGAGGCCATGCGCATCGCCGAGGAGATGGGGGAGCCGGTCGACGACGACGCCGCCGGCAGCCCCAGCGTCACCGTCGGCTGACCATGCGCCCACCCGTCGCGACGTCGGGACGCCTCGCCGTCGTGCGCGCGCTCGCCGACGAGCTGGTCGCCCTGCGGCCGGGGCGACGCGTCGCGGTGGCCGTCGACGGCGTCGACGGCGCCGGCAAGACCGTCCTCGCCGACCAGCTCGCGGACGTCGTCGGGGCTCGGCGTGACGTGCTGCGGGTGTCGGTCGACGGCTTCCACCGTCCGCGTGCCGACCGCGTCGCGCGCGGGCGCGGCCCGGAGACCTTCTACGAGGACTCCTACGACTACGCCGCGTTCCGACGCGTCGTCCTCGAGCCGTTCCGGGGCGGGCAGCCGGTGACGCCGGCGGTCCACGACGTCGCCCGCGACGAACCCGTCGCGCCCCCGCCGGTGCCGGTGGGCCCGGACACCCTGCTGCTCGTCGACGGCATCTTCCTCCAGCGTCCGCAGCTCGCCGGGTCGTGGGATGCCGTCGTCTTCGTCGACGTGCCCTTCGCGGTGTCGGTGCCGCGCGGCAACGCCCGCCTCGGCACCGAGCACGACGCGGATCCCGAGGCCCCGTCGAACCACCGGTACGTCGGAGGGCAGCGGCTCTACCTCGCGCAGGCGCGGCCGCGCGAGTGTGCGACGTGGGTACTCGACAACACCGACCTCGACGCGCCGGTCCTGCACCGCAACCCCTGACGACAACCCTGACGACAACCCTGACGACGCCGCCAGTCGGGCGTGCTCGCCGGTGCAGGTCACGAAGGCGTTGCCGGTCGCGTGCCGTAGGTGACAACGGGCTCACGTGCCGTCACTCTTGGGAGGTGCTCCGCCAACGCCTCCCCGTGCGGTCGCTGTCGACCGCGGACCGCGACGCGGCCCTCGCGCTGTGCGCGCGCGACCGGGTGGCCAACGTGTTCGTCGCCGCCCGCATCCTCGAGGGCAGCATCGCGGCGGCGCCGGGCTCGCTCATCGGGCACGTCGAGGCCGGCGACCTCGCCGGGTTGGCGTGGGTCAGCGCCAACGTCGTGCCCGTCGAGCTCGACGAGGCGGGCGTCACGGCCATCGCCGCGCGGATCATGCGGATGCGTCGCCAGTGCGCCTCGATCTTCGGTCCGAGCGAGCAGGTCGTCGGCCTGTGGGACCGGCTCGGTCCGACGTGGGGGCCGGTGCGGGCCATCCGGACCCACCAGCCGCTGCTCGCCACCTCGACCCGCCCGTCCGCCCTCGGCCTCGACCTGGACGAGCACGTGCGTCCGGCCTCCCTCGACGAGGTCGACCTCGTCGTGCCGGCGGCCGCGCACATGTTCACCGAGGAGATCGGCTACCCGCCCTACCACGGTTCCGACCGGGGCTACCGGGCGAGCATCGCAGCGCTCGTCCGTCAGGGTCACACGTTCGTCAAGGTCGAGGACGGCGAGGTGGTCTTCAAGGCCGACGTCGGCTCGCTCGCGCTCGGCTGTGCGCAGGTGCAGGGCGTCTGGCTGCACCCGCGGCTGCGCGGCCGCGGCCTCGCGGTCCCGGCGATGGCGGCGGTCGTCGAGCAGGTGCTCACCCATCGCGCCGAGGAGGTCTCGCTCTACGTCAACGACTTCAACGTCGCGGCCCGGGCCACCTACGACCGGTGCGGGTTCCACGAGGTCGGCGCGTTCACGACCGTCCTGCTCTGACGCCGCGCGGGACGGTCAGGCCGTGAAGGTGATGCTCACGGCGTCACCGACCCGTCGGTACCCCATCGCCTGGTAGATGGCGTTGGAGGTCGGGTTGGCGAGGTCGGTGAAGAGCATGCACGCCTCACCGGCATCGTGGCGCTCGTTCGACAGGGCGGCGACGACCCCGCTGGCGTACCCGCGGCCCCGCAGCCCGGGTGGGGTCCACACCCCGGAGATGCGTGTCAGCCCGCCGCTCGCCGGCGAGGCGTACGCCATCGAGACGGGCTCGCCGCCGCCGTCCACCCAGAGTCCGACCCGGCCCGCCGCGACGGTGTCGACGAGGGGCAGGGCGGCCCGGCCACCACCCTCGATGGCGTCGACGAAGTCCTGGTGCCACGCGTCGACGAGCGGCAGGTCGGCCGCGGTGGCCCGACGGAAGGCGCCCGGCACCTCGAAGGGCACGACGGCGCGGTCAGGCAGCAGGAAGCGGCCGACCTCCATCGTCGTGCGGGCCGTGCTGCCGGTCAGCCGTGACCACTCGTCGGCGAAGGCCTCGGCGGGTGCGCGCAGTCCGCCGACGCCCGGCAGGTGGTCGCCCTGCCCGGCCAGACTGGCCGCCAGGGCCCGCGCGCCGTCCGGCGTGGCGAACGCGACGTGCAGCGGGTGCGGCGGAGTGTGCATGTAGGCGGCGACGACGTTGGTGCCCTCGTGACCTGCCCACCAGCGCGCGCCGGGGTGCAGCGTCGGGTCGTGCAGGACCCGCGCGATGACGCTCGCGACGACGCTGAGGGCTTGCGGCTCGCGGTCGACCAGGTCGGCGAACCACGACCCGGCCTCAACAGGGTCGGAGGTCACGTGGACGGTCCGGGGCGCTGGCATGGGCCCAATCTGGCAGACGGCGGTCCGGGACCGCCCGCCTTTTCGCGGCGTGGCGGCCCGGGGTCACACGACGTGGGCCACGACCTCGGCATGGGTCATCGCGAACCACGCATCGGGGTGGCGCGACCACGTCAGCCACGCGTCGCGCATGGCCTCGAGGTCGGCGCGCGTGGCGAGGCCGCGCTCGAGCGCCTGGGTGGCGAAGGTCGAGTCGACGACGCGTCGGGCCCACACCCCGCCCCACCAGGCGCACTGCTCCGGCACGGCATACGTCCACAACGAGGCCGACGGCGTCAGGTGGGTCAGCCCGGCGGCGTGCGCCCACGCGACGAGGTGCCGGCCCGCGTCGGGCTCGGCGTGGTTGAGCCGCGCGAGCTGCCGGTAGACCTCGAGCCAGTGCGTCATGCCCTGGGAGGCCGGGTGCCAGACCATGGACGCGTAGTCGACGTCGCGCACCGCGACGACGCCTCCCGGACGCGTGACGCGCGCCATCTCCCGCAGGGCACCGACCGGGTCGGTCAGGTGCTGGAGCACCTGGTGCGCGTGCGTGACGTCGAAGGCCGCGTCAGGGTGAGGGAGGGCGGTGGCGTCGGCCAGCTCGAACCGGGTCCGCACGTCGCCCCGGGCGGCGGCGTGGCGGCGGGCCTCGACGAGCGGGCCCTCGGCGTTCTCGACGCCGACGACGACGCCCGGGGCGACGGCCGCAGCGAGGTCGAGGGTGATGGTCCCCGGACCGCAGCCGACGTCGAGGAGGGACAGGCCGGCGCGCAGGTGCGGGAGGAGGTAGGCCGCGGAGTCGGCGGCGGTCCGCGCCCCGTGGGAGGCGAGGACGCTCGGGTGGTGCCCGTGCAGGTAGACGTCGGCCATGACCGGACGCTACCGGCGCCCGGTCGTGGTGGCGCCCATGTCTCACGGTCCCGGGCCGGGGCGTGGCGAAACGGGGGCGAAGCGTCCGCCGGGCGACCGATATCCTTCCGGGGTTCACCCGCGCTCACCCCGAGCGACGCACCCGAAGGAGTCCCGGTGGCCCTGCACATGTCGTCCCTGTTCCTGCGAACCCTTCGCGAGGACCCGGCGGACGCAGAGGTCCCGAGCCACCGGCTGCTCGTGCGTGCCGGCTACGTGCGCCGCGTCAGCCCCGGTGTCTACACGTGGCTGCCGCTCGGCCTGCGCGTGCTGCGCAACGTCGAGCGGATCGTCCGCGAGGAGATGGACGCGATCGGCTCGCAGGAGCTGCTCTTCCCGGCGCTGCTGCCCAAGGAGCCCTTCGAGGCGAGCGGCCGCTGGACCGAGTACGGCGACAACATCTTCCGCCTGCAGGACCGCAAGGGTGCCGACCACCTGCTCGGCCCGACGCACGAGGAGATGTTCACCCTCGCGGTCAAGGACCTCTTCAGCTCCTACAAGGACCTGCCCCTGTCGATCTACCAGATCCAGACGAAGTACCGCGACGAGGCCCGGCCGCGCGCAGGCGTGCTCCGCGGTCGCGAGTTCGTCATGAAGGACTCCTACTCCTTCGACATCGACGCCGCCGGTCTCGACAAGAGCTACCAGGCGCACCGCGAGGCGTACGTCCGCATCTTCGACCGGCTCGGCTTCCACTACGTCATCGTCGAGGCGATGGCCGGTGCGATGGGCGGCAGCAGGAGCGAGGAGTTCCTCGCGACAGCCGAGGTCGGCGAGGACACCTACGTCCACTGCACGAGCTGCGGGTACGCCGCCAACGTCGAGGCCGTCAAGGTGCCCGCCCCCAGCCCGGTCGGGTGGGAGGGTGTTCCTGCCGCGCACGTCGAGGACACCCCCGACACGCCGACGATCGCGACCCTCGTCGACCTCCTCAACGAGCGGTTCCCGCGCGAGGACCGCCCTTGGACGGCCGGTGACACGCTGAAGAACGTCGTCGTCATGCTCAAGCACCCCGACGGCACGCGCGAGCCGCTCGCCATCGGTGTTCCGGGGGACCGCGAGGTCGACGAGAAGCGCCTCGGCGCGCAGGTCGAGCCGGCCGAGCTCGACGCGTTCACCGAGGCCGACTTCGCCGAGCACCCCGGTCTCGTCAAGGGCTACATCGGTCCGGGCGCGCTCGGTCTCGAGGGCACGACCGGCATCCGCATGCTGCTCGACCCGCGGGTGTCGGAGGGCACCCGCTGGGTCACCGGCGCCAACGAGCCGGGCCGCCACGTCCTCGACCTCGTCGTCGGCCGCGACTTCACCGGCGACGGCACGATCGAGGCGGCCGAGGTGCGCTTCGGCGACCCCTGCCCCAACTGCGACCACGTGCTGGAGGGGGCCCGCGGCATCGAGATGGGCCACGTCTTCCAGCTCGGGACGAAGTACGCCGAGGCGCTGGACCTCAAGGTGCTCGACCAGAACGGCAAGCTCGTCACGGTCGTCATGGGCTCCTACGGTGTGGGCGTGAGCCGCGCCGTGGCCTGCGTCGTCGAGGGCAACCACGACGAGGCGGGGATCATCTGGCCGCGCGAGCTCGCCCCGGCCGACGTGCACGTCGTCGTCGCAGGCAAGGACGAGGCGATGTTCGTCAAGGCCGAGGAGGTCGCTCGCGAGCTCGAGGTCCAGGGCCTGTCGGTGCTCGTCGACGACCGCAGGGGTGTCAGCCCCGGCGTGAAGTTCAAGGACTCCGAGCTCATCGGGATACCCACGATCCTCGTCATCGGCCGGGGCCTCGCCGCCGGCGTCGTCGAGATCAAGGACCGCCGCTCGGGCGAGCGCCGCGAGGTGGCCGTCGACGACGTCGTCGCCGCCCTGACCGCCGAGGTGACCGCGGAGGTCGAGCGCTCGTGACCCCGTCCCGACGTCCGGTCGAGGCTGTCGTCTTCGACTGGGGTGGCACGCTGACGCCCTGGCACGAGGTCGACCTGCCGCAGCAGTGGCGGGTGTTCGCCCGCACCGTGCACGGCCTGCCCGTCGACGACCCCGACATGCCCGTCGAGGACCTCGCCGAGGCCGACTCCCTCGCCCGGCGCATCCACGAGGCCGAGGAGCGGGCCTGGCGTCGCGGCCGGCAGAGCCACGAGAGCGCGTCGATCGCGGCGATCCTCGAGGAGGCGGGCGTCGACCCCGCGCACGACCGGCACCACCTCGCGCTGGCGGCGTACCAGCGCTTCTGGGAGCCGCACACGCACACCGACGCGCAGGTGCGCCCGTTGTGGGAGTCGTTGCGTCGCAAGGGAATCCGCGTCGGCGTGCTCTCCAACACCATCTGGAGCCGCGAGTACCACCGGGAGGTCTTCGCCCGCGACGGCGTGCTCGACCTGCTCGACGCAGACGTCTACTCCTCGGAGATCCACGTCGTCAAACCGCACCCGGACGCGTTCCGCACCGTGTGCGCGGCGCTCGACGTGGAGCCCGAGAACGCCGTCTACGTCGGTGACCGGCTCTTCGAGGACGTCCACGGACCCCACCAGGTCGGCATGCGGGCGATCCTCGTGCCGCACTCGGACATCCCTGCGGGACAGCGCATGCCGGTCGACGCCAGGCCCGACGCCGTCGCCCACGAGCTGCTCGACGTCGCCGGCATCGTCGCGCTCTGGAACCACCAGGTCGCGGACGGCGACGAGGCGTGAGCGACCCGACGCTCACCACCCTCGTCTTCCTCGGCCTCGCGGCCTTCGCCGCGGGCTGGATCGACGCCGTCGTCGGGGGTGGCGGGCTCGTGCAGCTGCCGGCGCTCCTCGTCGGGCTTCCCGCGGCGAGCCCGGCCCAGCTGCTCGCGACGAACAAGTTCGGCTCGATCTTCGGCACCGCCACGAGCTCGGTGACCTACTACCGACGCGTGCGGCCCGACCTGCGCACGGCCCTTCCCATGGCGGCGGTGGCCTACCTCGGGTCCATCGGCGGTGCCCTCATCGGGCTGCACATCCCGAAGTCGGCCTTCAACCCGATCATCCTCGTGCTGCTCTTCCTCGTCGGCGCGTACACCCTGCTGCGGCCCGACCTCGGCAAGGAGTCCATCCGCCGCTTCCACGGCGCGCGGCACACCGTCCTCGCGATGCTGACCGGCTTCGTCATCGGTGCCTACGACGGCGCCCTGGGCCCGGGCACCGGCAGCTTCCTCGTCTTCGCACTCGTCGGGCTGCTCGGGTACAACTTCCTCGAGGCGAGCGCCAAGGCCAAGATCGCCAACTTCGCGACCAACCTCGGTGCGCTCACGGTCTTCGCCCCCATGGGTCTGGTGCTCTACCAGGTCGGTGCGGTCATCGCGGCGGCCAACCTGCTCGGGGGCTATGTCGGCGCCCGGACCGCGGTGGCGCGGGGAAGCGGGTTCGTCCGGGTCGTGTTCGTCGTCATCGTCGTCGCGTTCATCGTCCGGATCGGCGGCAGCCTGCTCGGCCTCTGGGCCTGAGCGCGTCCGTTCCCGTCCTCCGGCGGCCTTCCCGGCCACCTCTGGGCCCCGTCGCGGTCGACGCCGGGGGAGCGCGCCGACCTCACACTCGGGTGCTGTGTGTGCCACAGGCGACGCACAGCGCGCATCGTGAAGGTTCGACCATGAGCGCAGCCACGATCGCCGAGACCCCGCGCCGGAGGCCCGTCACCGCGGACGGTCCGCCCGCCGGCCCCGGGTCCGTGCGGCCGTGGAGGGGACGGACGCCGCGGTGGTGGCGCGATGCGTCCGGCGCCGTCGCGTGGGCACTGGTGCTGTTCGTCGTGGCCCTCTGGGTGGCCGGCGGCGGTCTCACGGCCTTCGGGACGCTCGGGGACGCCCTGACGAACGTCGGACGGCTGTGCGGGCTGCTGGCATCCGTGCTCATCCTGCTCCAGGTCCTCCTCATGGCACGCATCCCGACCGTCGAGCAGGCGTGGGGCCAGGACGAGCTCGCGCGGGTGCACCGCCTCGTCGGGTTCACCTCGTTCAACCTCATGCTCGCCCACATCGGCCTGACGATCCTCGGCTACGACCAGGGCACCGGGCTCGGTGTCGTCGGCACGTTCCTCGACGAGGTCCTCAACTCGCCGGGGATGCTCCTCGCCCTCGCGGGGGCCGTCGCGCTCGTCATGGTCGTCGTCACCTCCGTCCGGGCGGCGCGCCGACGCCTCCGCTACGAGTCGTGGCACCTGCTGCACCTCTACGCCTACCTCGGCGCGGGCCTGGCCCTGCCGCACCAGCTCTGGACCGGCCAGGACTTCCGGGCCAGTCCGGTGGCCACCGTCTTCTGGTGGGGTCTGTACGCCGCCTCGCTCGTCGCCGTCGTCGTCTTCCGCGTGGGGCTGCCCCTGCTCCGCTCGTGCCGCCACCGGCTCGTCGTCACCGGCGTCGTCGCCGAGTCGCCGACCGTCACCTCGGTCACCGTCGCCGGGCGCGACCTGCACAGGCTGCCGGTCCGCGCCGGCCAGTTCTTCCAGTGGCGCTTCCTCGACGGCCCCGGTTGGACGCGCGCCAACCCCTACAGCCTCTCGGCCGCCCCCGACGGGCGCTCGCTGCGCATCACGGCGGCCGCCGTCGGCGACGGCAGCAGCCGCCTTGCCGCGCTGCGCCCGGGCACCCGCGTCCTCGTCGAAGGACCGTACGGACGCCTCCATGCCGGCGTCCGCACCCGCGACAAGGCGCTCCTCGTCGGCGCCGGCATCGGCATCACGCCGTTGCGGGCCCTCCTCGAGGAGCTCCCGGCCGGCCCGGATGCCACGGTGGTGGTCTACCGCGTGTCGCGGGAGTCCGACATCGTCCTGGCCGACGAGCTGCTCGCCCTCGCCCGGGACAGGGGAGCGCGCGTCGTCGCCGTCATCGGCCCGCGGGCACCGGGCCGCCCGAGCTGGCTGCCGGCGGATGCCGCCCACCTCACCGACGCCGAGGCCCTGCTCAGCATCGTGCCCGACGTCGCGGACCGCGACGTGTACGTCTGCGGCAACCAGCACTGGATGGACCTCGTCGTCGACGCGGCCCGCGCCGCGGGCGTGGCTGCCGACGCCATCCACCACGAGCGCTTCGGCTACTGACCCGCCGACGCCCTCCCGAAACCCCGCTCCCGAGACCCTCCCGACGCCGACGGCACCGGGCGAGGGCAGGCAACCCCACGAAACGAGACCAGCCATGAGACGCATCGTCATCTGGGCCATGAGCACGCTGACCGTGCTCGTGCTGCTCTTCAGCCACGGCACCTCGCGGTCCTCCACGCCGGTCGCCACGGCCGAGACCCGTCAGGCTGCCTCGACCGCCCCGACCGCCCCGACCGCCGATCAGCAGACGACGACCTCGAGCGGGTCCTCAACCTCCTCGAGCGGCTCGTCGACCTCGGCGTCGACGACGTACGACGGTGATGCGGTCGGCACCCGGTACGGCGATGTCCAGGTCCGGATCACCGTCGAGGACGGCCGGATCACCGCCGTCGACGTCCTGCAGGTGCCCTCCACCGACCGGCACGACCAGATGATCAACTCCCAGGCCGTGCCGGTCTACGACAGCGAGGCGGTGCAGGCCCAGTCGGCGCAGATCGACGTGGTCTCCGGTGCCACGGTCACGTGGGAGGGCTACACGCAGTCGCTCCAGTCGGCGATCGACAAGGCCAACCTGTGACCGCCGCGGGCGGCCGAGGCGCCGGGACGAGGAGGACGATGTGACCGTGGACGCGGTGCGACGGACGGCCCCGGCCCGCCGGGCCTGGGTCGAGCACGTCATGGGGATGCCGATGAGCATCCACCTGCGTGGTGGCGACGTGGAGGGGCCGGCGGCCGAGTCCGCGGTCGCAACGGCCTACGCCGTGCTGCGCGAGATGGACGCGATCTTCTCCACCTACCGCGAGGACTCGGACCTCCTGAGGCTGCGTCGTGAGGAGATCGAGCTGTCCGAGGCGAGCCCACGC
>NZ_JBNDHY010000095.1:0-18238 GCF_056755315.1 Monashia sp. HAY1-2A | reverse complement strand
GACCCACAGCTGGTCGACCCTCTCCTCCGGTCCGACGAGCACGCGACCACGCACATGGAGCACCGGTGCTGTCATGGCACCGACCCTAACCGGGAAGGCCTCCGGCCGGGCTCAGCGGTGGGCGCCTCGGAGCGTCGCGAGGACGTCGGCCCAGTGGGCCACGAGGGTGGCGAGGTGGCCGGCGCCCGCACGGACGACGAGAACCGAGGTGGGCAGGTGCGCGTGGAGCCACTCGCCGTGGGCCAGCGGCACCGCCCGGTCGTGGTCTCCGTACCAGAGGTGGACGGGGGCCCGGACGGCGGACAGGTCGAGGTCCCACCCCGGCCCGAGCGCGAGGTCGTCCCGCGAGACGCCGCGGTAGGCGGGCACGCCGGGCCGTCCGGCCGGGGTCCACGGCTCGAGCAGCTCCGGCACGACGAACCTGCCGACGAGGTGGCCGCGACCGTCACGGTGCAGGCGGTCCACCCGTGCCACGGCGGACTCGACGCGTCCGGCCCGCAGGAGAGCGGTGGCTTCGGCGTCGACGGACCCCGGTTCGAGCTCGGCCAGCGGCCCGACCCCGGCGACGACCCCGACCGCGACGACGCGGCCCGGCGCGACGGCCGCTGCCGCGAGGGCGTAGGGCCCACCACCGGAGGCGCCGAGCGCTGCGAAGGACCCCATCCCGAGCCGGTCGGCGACCTCGACCGCGTCGCGCGCCACCGACGTCAGGGTCGTGGCGGCGTCGCTCGAACCGCCGTACCCCGGACGCGACGCCGACACCAGCCGCACGCCCGCGCGTCGGGCGGCGCCGTCGCCGAGGGCGCCCTGCAGGCGGCCACCGGGGGTGCCGTGGAAGTACAGGACGGGCGAGCCCCGCGGGTCACCGCCCTCCCAGACGTCGACGCGGCGGCCGTCGCCGAGGACGAGGCGGTGCAGCCCGTTCGTCGTGACCACGGCACGAGCCTAGGCCGGTGTGCCCCGGAGTCACCGGGGAGTCACCCGCGCAGGAGCCGGGGCACGGCGAAGACGTCGACGAGCGCGGACCCGCGAAGGACGGTGATCTCCATCGACCGGTCGATGGCCTCGTCGAGCAGGATCCGTTGCAGCGACTGCGCGTCGGTCAGCGCTCGCCCGTCGGCGGCGACGACGACGTCGCCCCGCATGAGCCCCGCGCCCTCGGCAGGGCTGCCCGGCACCACCTGGACGATCCGCAGCGCGGTGCGCCGGCCGAGTCTGGCCGCGACCTCGTCGGACACGGGGACGGGCGCGGTCACCAGGCCGAGGTAGCCCCTGCGGACGTGCCCGTCGTCGACGAGCGCCTCGATGATCCTGCGGGTGGTGGCGTTGACGGGTACCGCGAGACCCAGCCCGACACCGGCCACCGCCGTGTTGATCCCCACGACCCGCGCCCGGGAGTCGGCGAGCGCCCCACCGGAGTTGCCAGGGTTCAGGGCCGCGTCGGTCTGGATGACGTCCTCGACGAACCGGCCGGCAGTGCCGGAGCGGGTCGGCAGCGACCGCCCCAGGGCGCTGACCACGCCGGCTGTGACACTCCCCTCGAGGCCGAGGGGGTTGCCGATGGCGACGACGACGTGCCCGACCTCGAGCCGGTCGGCGTCGCCGAACTCGGGCGGCGGGGCGAGCGACGACTCGGCGCGCACGACCGCGAGGTCCGAGAGCGGGTCGGTCCCGACGAGGTGCACGGTGACGGAGGTGCCGTCGACGAAGTGGGCCGTGCCCCGGTCGACGCCGTCGACGACGTGGGCGTTGGTCAGCAGCAGCCCGTCCTCGGTGAGCACGACGGCCGACCCGCCGCCCTCGACGGTCCCGCCCCGGACCGGCCGGTGGACCCGGAGGCTCGCCACGACCGGTGCGAGCCGGCGGGCGACGGAGCTCACGGTCCGTGAGTACGCGTCGAGGACCTCGTCGTCGGCCGGTTCCGGCGCCGCCGGCATCTCGAAGAGCGCCATTCCTCCTCCTGCTGCCCCACCGCGGCGAGCGCGGTGCACCTCACCCGTGCAGCGAACGGGCCGCTGGAGGCATTCCCGGGCCGGCGGGGTTTCGCCTGAGGCGAACACGCGCCAGGCGGGAGGACCGACCAGGGGACGGGCGCCCGGCGCGAGCGTCCGTGGTCGCGGCCGGTCGACCGGACGCGTGACCCGGGAGGCCGGCGTCAGCCCTTGCCGAGGAACTTCTCGAAGCCCTTGGGCAGGCTCGACGGGTCGAGGCCGGCGAGCGGGTCGGCCGAGCCGTCGGCACCGCCGAACGAGCTGCCCGCCAGCGGACGCGGCGCTCCGGCGCGTTCGGCGGCGGCGCGCTCCTCCGCGGCCCGCTTGGCCGGGTTGCCGCTCTTGCTCTTCCTGCGCTGCGGCTGCTGCTTGCCGCGCTTGCCCTTGCCGGGGACTCCCGGCATCCCGGGCAGACCGCCACCACCGCCACGGGCCAGCGACTTCATCATCTTCTGGGCCTGGCCGAAGCGCTCGAGCAGCTGGTTGACGTCGGTGACGGTGACACCGGAGCCCTTGGCGATGCGGGCGCGTCGGGAGCCGTTGATCTGCTTGGGGTGGGTGCGCTCGAAGGGCGTCATCGAACGGACCATGGCCTCGACCCGGTCGAACTCGCGGTCGTCGAAGGCGTCGAGCTGCTCTCGCATGCCCTGCATGCCCGGCATCATCTTCAGCATCGACTTGAGCGAGCCCATGCGCTTGATGGCGTTCATCTGCTCGAGGAAGTCCTCGAACGTGAAGTCCTCCTCGGCGAGGAACTTGCGGGCCATCTCGTCGGCCTGGCGCTTGTCGAAGGCCTTCTCGGCCTGCTCGATGAGCGTCAGGACGTCGCCCATGTCCAGGATGCGGCTGGCCATGCGGTCGGGGTGGAACACCTCGATGTCGGTGACCTTCTCACCGGTCGAGGCGAACATGATCGGCTCGCCCGTGATCTCGGTGACCGACAGGGCTGCACCACCGCGGGCGTCGCCGTCGAGCTTGGACAGCACGACGCCGGTGAAGGCGACGCCGTCGTGGAAGGCCTGGGCGGTCTCGACGGCGGCCTGGCCGATCATCGCGTCGATGACGAAGAGGACCTCGTCGGGCTGCACGGCGTCACGGATGTCGGACGCCTGCTGCATGAGGTCGGCGTCGACGGCGAGGCGGCCGGCGGTGTCGACGATGACGACGTCGTACTGC
The DNA here is from genome assembly GCF_056755315.1 of Monashia sp. HAY1-2A. NCBI lineage: Bacteria > Bacillati > Actinomycetota > Actinomycetes > Micrococcales > Intrasporangiaceae > Intrasporangium > Monashia sp. HAY1-2A. Next base: position 15,071 of record NZ_JBNDHY010000095.1, on the reverse strand, counting down.
TTGGCGCGCGCGTGCTCGATGCCGAGCCGTGACACGGCGACGGGGTCGCCGAACGAGCGGGTGCCCTCGCCGGAGCCGAGGACGGCGTCGTGGCCGCCCATGTTGCCCCGCTCCGGGGCGAAGACCGGGATGCCGGCGCGCTCACCGACGACCTCGAGCTGGGTGACGGCGTTGGGGCGCTGGAGGTCGGCGGCGACGAGCACCGGCGTGTGCCCCTGGTCCTTGAGGCGGCGCCCCAGCTTGCCGGCGAAGGTCGTCTTGCCCGAGCCCTGCAGGCCCGCCAGGAGGATGACCGTGGGCGGCTGCTTGGCCAGCCGCAGCGTGCGGGTCTGGCCACCGAGGATCCCGACGAGCTCCTCGTTGACGATCTTGACGACCTGCTGGGCCGGGTTGAGCGCCTGGCTGACCTCGGCGCCGAGCGCGCGCTCGCGCACCCGCGAGGTGAAACGCTTGACGACGGGCAGCGCGACGTCGGCGTCGAGCAGGGCGAGCCGGATGTCGCGGATCGTCGAGTTGACGTCGGACTCCGAGAGCCTCCCCTTGCCGCGGAGGTTCTTGAAGGTGGCGGTCAGCCGGTCAGACAGGGATGCGAACACCCGCAAAGGCTATCCGCTCCGGCGTCCTGCTCCGACCCGGCGCTCGGCCGGCGCCGGTTCAGTCGGCGTCGCAGGTGTCGATGATCATGGCGACGGCCTGGGCGGCGCGGGCCGGTGCCAGCTGGCCGCCGCCGAACTCGGTGACGTAGAACGTGTCGAGCGTCTGGCCGGCGTACGTCGCGATGTGGGCCGACCGCACCGACAGCGACGCCCTGGCCAGCGTGATGCCGATGTCCTGCAGCAGACCGGGGCGGTCCGTGGCGCGCACCTCGATGACCGTCGCGGTCTCGGACGCGCTGCTGATGACCATGGCGCGCGTGGAGTCGACCGACCCCGAGCCGGGGCTGCGCACGCTCGAGGAGCGTCGACGCTGGAGCCTGCCGAGTGGTGACCGGTCCCCTGCCGCCACCCGGGTCAGGTCACGGGCGATCGCCTCGGGCAGCGGCGTCTCGCTGCTCGGCGAGTCGACCCACCACTCGTTGACGGCGAGCCGGTCGAGGGTCCGCACGATGGCAGAGCGCACGACGAAGCCGTGCGCCGCGAGCAGTCCGGCGGTGTCGGCGAAGAGGCCGGCACGGTCGCGGTCGACGATGTCGATGCGGTGCGCGCCGCCGAGCGAGGTCACGGTGACGTACGGCTCGCCGGCGGCGACGCGCGCCTGTGCCTCGGGCGAGAGCGGCACGGTCTCCATCGGTTCCACCACGAGCGGCCCCTCTCCGTCGGTGCGGGCGCCAAGGGCCGACCGGCAGGCGTCGTGCAGGCGCGCCACGAGCCCGGCCCGCCAGTCGCTCCACGCCTTCGGGCCGGCAGCCGACGCGTCCGCCTCGGTGAGGGCGCGCAGCAGGTCGAGCGTCGTCGCCGACCCGGCGACGGCATCGGACAGGGCCGTGATCGTGGCCGGGTCCTCCGGGTCGCGACGGGTCGCGAGGTCGACGAGGGTGAGGTGCTCGCGCACGAGCCGCACGACGACCGCACGGTCGGCGTCGGGGACACCCATGCGGGCCAGCACACGGTCGGCGATACCCGCACCGGTGACCGAGTGGTCCTGGGCTCCGGGCACCTTGCCGATGTCGTGGAGCACCGCGGCCAGCATGAGCAGGTCGGGCCGCGACACGTCGCGGACCATGCCGCTCGCGGCCACGACGGTCTCGATGAGGTGCCGGTCCACGGTGTGGCGGTGCACGGCGTTGCGCTGTGGGCGGCTGCGGACGACGCCCCACTCGGGGATCCACCGCTCGATGACACCGGCGAGGTCGAGGCCCTCCCAGACGGTGACGAGCCCGGGACCGGTGGCCAGGAGGTCGGCGAAGAGGTTGCGCGCGACCTCGGGCCACGGTTCGGGCATCGGGGGGGCCTGTGCGGCAAGGTTCTTCAGGGTCGTCGGCGACAGCGGGATGCCGGCGCGGGCCGCGACCACGGCCGCCCGCAGCGGGATGACCGGGTCGGAGGCGAGGTCGGCGGACGGGCCGAGCACTGCCTCGCCGTCGTGCCGGTAGAGGCCGTAGCCGAGCGGGGCCAGCTGGGGCCGGCGGGGCCCGACGCGCAGCGTCCGCGCACGCTGGGACTGCATGGCCCGGCGCAACGTGCCGTCGACGGCGTAGGCGATGGTCCGGGCCGACGTCGACAGCTCGGTGAGCAGGTCGTCGGCGTCGGTGTGGCCGAGCAGCGCCGCGCACGCGTCCTGGTCGTCGCGGGTGAGGCGGTCACGCCCACGGCCGGTGACGACGTGGATGGCGTCGCGGATGTCGAGGATGCGCTCGTAGGCGGCGTCGACCTCCCCGTGCGGGCGGTCGGTGAGCCAGGCGGCCGTGAGGGCGCGCAGGACCGACATGTCGCGCAGGCCGCCGTGCGACTCCTTGAGGTCGGGCTCGATGAGGTGGGCCAGGTCGCCCTGTCGGGAGTGCCGCTGGAGCACGGACTCGTGCATCTCGCCGAGGCGCGTGCGGGCGTTGGCGCGCCAGTCGTGCGCCACCGTCGAGCGGGCCGCGTTGACGACGTCGGCGTCGCCGGCGACGTGGGTCAGGTCGAGCAGCCCGACCGCGGCCGAGAGGTCCTCCGAGGCCACCGCCCGGCAGTCGGCCACGGTGCGGACGCTGTGGTCGAGCTTCACCCCGGCGTCCCAGATCGGGTACCAGAGCCGGTCGGCGAAGGCGCCGACCTCCTTGCCCGACAGCCCCCGCGGGTGGTGGACGAGGACGAGGTCGTAGTCGCTGAGGGGTCCCCCGTCGCCACGGGCGAGCGAGCCGACCGCGGCGAGGGCCACCCCGGCATGCCGTCGCCCGGCGCAGGCCTCGCGCCAGAGCTCCTGGAGCCACCCGAACCCGAACTCCGCGAGCGCCCGGCGCCGGGTGGGTCCGGCGCCGGGCGTCGCGAAGGTCCGGGTGCCGGCGAGGTCCAGACGTCGGGTGGTCACATCCGTCATGTCAGGTTCTCGCCGTCCCCTTGTGGTGCGTGTGCACGGGTGCTGTGGTGCTGTACTTCTCCGGTACTGCGTCCGCTGGAGGTGGGTCGCGCTCAGAGCGCGTCGACACCACGCTCGCCGGTGCGGACGCGGACGACCTCGTCGACCGGCACGGACCAGATCTTGCCGTCACCGATGCGACCGGTCTGGGCGGCCTTGAGGATGACGTCGAGGACGTCGGACGCGTCGACGTCGTCGACGAGCACCTCGAGCCGCACCTTCGGCACGAAGTCGACCGTGTACTCCGCGCCGCGGTAGACCTCGCTGTGGCCCCGCTGGCGGCCGTAGCCGCTGGCCTCGCTGATCGTCATGCCGGCGACCCCGAAGGCCTCGAGGGCCTCCTTCACCTCGTCGAGCTGGTGGGGCTTGATGATGGCGGTGATGAGCTTCATGCGTTGGCTCCTTCGACCTGCGAGGCGGTGACGACGGGACGGGCGGCGGCGGAGCGGCCGGTGGAGGCGGGGAAGCCGCCGAGCTCGTACCCGGTCTCCGCGTGGACGACCTGGTCGATGCCCTCGGACTCGGCGTCCTCGGCGATCCGCCAGCCGAGCGTGGCCTTGAGGGCCAGACCGATGACGTAGGTGAGGACGAACGAGAACACGACCGAGATCAGGGCGATGATGACCTGCAGGACGGTCTGCTGCCAGCCGCCGCCGAGGAACAGGCCCGTCCCGGTCGCGAGCAGGCCGGCGCCGATGGTGCCCCAGAGGCCGGCGACGAGGTGCACGCCGACGACGTCGAGCGAGTCGTCGTAGCCGAGCTTGTACTTGAGGCCGACGGCGACGGCCGACAGGCCACCGGCGACGACACCGAGGATGATGGAGGTGACCGGCGTCAGCGCGCCACAGGCCGGGGTGATGGCGACGAGGCCGGCGACGACGCCGGACGCGGCACCGAGCGAGGTGGCGTGGCCGTCGCGGCGCTTCTCCACGAGGAGCCAGCCGGCTGCGGCGGCGCACGTGGCGACCGTCGTGTTGAGCCAGACCTTCGAGGCGACGCCGTCCGCGGCCAGCTCGGAGCCGGCGTTGAACCCGAACCAGCCGAACCACAGCAGCCCGGCGCCGATCATGACGAGCGGCAGGTTGTGCGGTCGCATCGCGACCTTGCCGAAGCCGAGCCGCTTGCCCGCGAGGATCGCGAGGGCCAGGCCGGCCGCACCGGCGTTGATGTGCACGACGGTCCCACCGGCGAAGTCGATGGGGATGACCGACGCCACGCCGTCGGCGACGCCGAACAGCTTGGCCGACAGCCCGTTCTCGGCGCTGGACAGCAGCCCACCGCCCCAGACCATGTGGGCCAGCGGGAAGTAGACGACCGTGACCCACACGACGGAGAACACGATCCACGTGCCGAACTTGACGCGGTCGGCGATGGCGCCGCTGATGAGCGCGACGGTGATGACCGCGAAGGTCAGCTGGAACCCGACGTAGACGTACTCGGGGATCCAGACGCCGACGCCGAACGGGTCGACGAGGCGCGCCGCGCCGTCGGCGTCGGCCAGGGCCCCGAGGCCGAAGAGGTGGAACGGGCTGGTGAAGATGCCACCGACGTCACCGGTCTTGTCCTGGAGGTTGCCGAAGGACATCGAGTAGCCCCAGAGCACGTAGACGATGCCGACGGCGGCCAGGGCGCCGAAGCTCATCATCATCATGTTGAGGACGGACTTCGAACGGGTCATGCCGCCGTAGAAGAAGGCGAGACCCGGCGTCATGAGCAGGACCATCGAGGAGGCGACGAGCATGAACGCGGTCGCGGCCTCGTTGATCTGTGGAGCTTGTGCCGCGAGGGGCATCAGTGCTGGTGTCATGCGAGGAGTCTGGGGACGAGCGGTTTCACCGGACGCCGCGTCGTGTTACGGCCGTGTCAACAACACGCGCCCGGTGTTAGCCCGGAGTTACGCCGAGCGGGCCCGTCCGGATCGTGGACGGGCCCGCTCGCGCACCCTCCGGCCTCAGGCGAGGATGGCGTCGACGAACGCGTCGGGGTCGAACGGCGCGAGGTCGTCGGGGCCCTCCCCCAGCCCGACGAGCTTGACCGGGACCCCGAGCTGGCGCTGGACCGCGACGACGATGCCGCCCTTGGCCGTGCCGTCGAGCTTGGTCAGCACGATGCCGGTGACGTCGACGGCCTGGGAGAACACCGTGGCCTGCTGGAGCCCGTTCTGGCCGGTCGTCGCGTCGAGGACGAGGAGCACCTCGTCGATCTGGCTCTGCTTCTCGATGACACGCTTGACCTTGCCGAGCTCGTTCATGAGGTCGACCTTGTTGTGGAGGCGCCCGGCGGTGTCGATGATGACGACGTCCGCCTCCTCCTCGATGCCGGCCCGCACGGCGTCGAAGGCGACGGCGGCGGGGTCGGCGCCGTCGCGGTCCGAGCGGACGGTCGCGACGCCGACCCGGGCACCCCAGGTCTCGAGCTGGTCGGCGGCCGCGGCGCGGAAGGTGTCGGCGGCGCCGAGGAGCACCTCGCGGTCCTCGGCGACGAGGACCCGGGCCAGCTTGCCGACGGTCGTCGTCTTGCCGGCGCCGTTGACGCCGACGACGAGGACGACGGCCGGCCGGTCGCCCACCCGGCTGCTCGCGATGCGGCGGTCCATGTCCGGCTGGACGAGGGCGAGGAGGTCCTCGCGGAGCCAACCGCGCACGGTGGCCTCGTCGCTCGTGCCCTCGACCTTGACCCTGGTCCGCAGGGAGTCGACGAGCTCGGTGGCGGCCTCGACGCCGAGGTCGCTGGCGATGAGGGTGTCCTCGACCTCCTCCCAGGCCTCCTCGTCGAGGCTGCCGCGCGACAGGAGCGCGAGCAGTCCCTTGCCCAGCGCGGTGTTGGAGCGGGCGAGCCGGGCGCGCAGCCGCTGGAGCCGTCCGCGGGCCGACTCGGGCCGCTCGATCACGGGGGTCGGCGCGACCTCCGGCTGGACGGTCTCGACGGTCTCGGCCGCGGCCTCCGGGCCGACGGTCTCGACCTCGGCGGGAGCCCCCGGTCTGTCGACCGGTGGTGCTGTCGTGTCGCTCGGAGCGGGCGGCCTGCGGTCGAGGTCCTCGACGGGCAGGCCCGGTGCGGGCGGCGCCTCACGCTCGAGCGTCGCGTCGCGGCCGCGCCCTCGGGTCAGCGTGACGCCGTAGACGATGCCACCGACGAGCACGAGCGCGCCGATGATGACGTAGATCCAGACTGTGTCCACCCGGTCATCCAACCACGCAGCCGGACCACCCCCGCGAGCCGCGACCGATGCGCAGGACGCGGGCTCGCCGTCCGGTCAGTGCGTGCGGGCGCGCGTGTGTCGCGTCCCTCCCAGGGCCGACGCGCGACGACGTGCCTCGCGTGCGACCCCCTCCCCCTTGGCGGTGAGCAGGTCTCGGCCACCACGGTGCGCGGGCACCGCGACGACGCCGACGACCGCCACACCGAGAACGGTGACGACGAGCATCGAGATGACGAGGAAGACCATGTGACAAGAGTGACGCATGTTACTCGAGGGACGCAAACCAGCGGGAGTGACGATTCGGCAACGCCGGACACGTCAGGCGGACTGCTGGTCGGCGACGTCGCGCAGCCGCTGGCTGACCACGGTCGTCACGCCGTCGCCCCGCATGCTGACGCCGTAGAGGGCGTCGGCGATCTCCATCGTCTTCTTCTGGTGGGTGATGACGATGAGCTGGGAGCTGTCGCGCAGCTCCTCGAAGAGCGTGATGAGGCGGCCGAGGTTGGCGTCGTCGAGCGCGGCCTCGACCTCGTCCATGATGTAGAAGGGCGAGGGCCGGGCCTTGAAGATCGACACGAGCAGCGCCACCGCGACGAGCGAGCGCTCGCCGCCGGACAGCAGCGACAGCCGCTTGATCTTCTTGCCGGGCGGGCGCGCCTCGACCTCGAGGCCGGTCGTCAGCATGTTCGACGGGTCCGTGAGCACGAGCCGCCCCTCGCCGCCCGGGAAGAGTCGCTGGAAGACGCGCTCGAACTGCACCGCGGTGTCCTCGAACGCCTCGGCGAAGACCCGCTCGACGCGCTCGTCGACCTCCTTGACGATGTCGAGCAGGTCCCGCTTGCTGCTCTTGAGGTCCTCGAGCTGCTCGGTGAGGAACTTGTGCCGCTCCTCGAGCGCCGAGAACTCCTCCAGCGCCAGCGGGTTGATGCGGCCGAGCGCGTTCAGCTTGCGCTCGGCCTGCCGCAGCCGCTTCTCCTGGGCGTCGCGCACGAACGGCACCGGCTCCGGCTGCGGGGCGTCGGGGTCGGCGTCGGGGTCGGGCACGACCGGCACCGGCTGGTGCGGGCCGTACTCGTCGACGAGCGCATCCGGCGCGATGCCGAGCTCCTCGACCGCGCGCGTCTCGAGCTGCTCGATGCGCAGGCGCTGCTGGGCCCGCGCCACCTCGTCGCGGTGGACCGAGTCGGTCAGCTCGCGCAGCTCGGCCTGCAGCGTCGCGACGTCCTTGCGGACGACGGCGAGCTCCGCGTCGCGCTCGGTGCGCTCGGCCTCACCGGCTGCCCGGGCACGGCCCGCCTCCTCGGCCGACTCGACGAGCAGGCCGTGCGCCCACGTGGCGGCGACCCGGACGGCCTCGGCCACGGCGGCCTCGCGGCGGCGCCGCTCCTGCCGGGCGGCGAGCCGCTCGCGCGCCTCCTCCTCGTGCCGGGCGCTGCGCTCGAGGGCGTCGGCGCGGTCCTTGAGGGCGCGGGCGCGCTCCTCACGGGTGCGCAGGGCGAGGCGCAGCTCGGTCTCGGTGGCCCGGGCCTCGCGGGCGAGGTCCTCGAGGCGGTCGCGCTCCTCGGTCGAGGGCTCGTCCTCGACCTCCCCCTCGCCGCTCGCGGCCTCGAGCCGCTCGAGCAGCTCGGCGTGCTCGGCCTGGTCGGCCTCGAGGGCGGCGGTGGCGTCCGCGATGGCGCGCTCGGTGCGCTCGACCTCGGCCCGCGCGGCGCGGACCGCCTGGCCCAGGGATCCCAGCTTCTCGGCGACCGCCGCCATGCGGGCGTCGCTCTCGTTGAGTCGCTCGAGCGCCTCGTCGACGGCCTCGGCGAGCTCCGCCCGGGTGGACTCGAGGCCGGCGAGCCGGAACCGGGACTCCTCCGCCTGCCGGGTGGCGGTGGCGACGGCGGCGCGGGCCTCGTCCAGGGCCGCCTGCAGCTCGATGAGGCTGGGCGCCGCGTGGCTCCCGCCGCGCACCCAGCCCGGCCCGTAGACGTCACCCTCGCTCGTCACGGCGGTGACTCCCGGGTGCCGGCGCACCAGCACCGACGCGGCGCCGGCGTCGGCCACGAGGGCGACGCGGTCGAGCACCTGCTCGAGGGCCGGACGCAGGGTGTCGGGGCACGAGACGACGTCGCGGGCCCAGCGCTGCCCGTCGGCCAGGACCGGCCAGCCGGCGGGGTCGACGGGCGCGGCGGACTCGGCCACGAGCAGGCTCGCGCGCCCACCGTCGTCGTCGCGCAGGGAGCGCACCGCGGCTCGGGCCCCGTCGAGTGAGCCGACCGCCAGGGCCTCGGCGGCGGTGCCGAGGGCGGCGGCCACCGCGGTCTCGAGGCCGGGCTCGACGGTCAGCAGCGAGGCGACGGACCCGAGGATGTCGTGGGTGTCGTCGGCGGCCGCCAGGAGCGCTGCGGCGCCGTCCTTGCGGCTCAGGCTCATCTCCAGCGCCTCGACGCGCGCCGCGGCGCCGGTACGGGTGCGGTCAGCGGCCGCCTCGGCGTCCTTCCACCGGGCGACCTCGGCCTCGACGGCCTCGAGCCGCTCGGCCGCCTCCTCGTACGCGCTGTCGAGGCCCTGCTCGCCCTCCTCCTCCTGGGCGACGCCGGCCTCGAGGCGGGCGAACTCGCGCTCGGCCTCGGCCGCCCGGGTCGCGGCCTGCTCGATGGTGTGGCGCAGCCGCCCCAGCTCGGCCTCGCGGGCCTCGATGCGGGAGGCCTTGGCGCCCACCTGGCCGCCGAGCTTGGCCAGCCCCTCGCGGCGGTCGGCCGCGGCGCGCGAGGCACGGGCCAGCCGGGAGGTCTCCTCGGCGTGACGCCGCTCGGCGTCGTTGCGGGTGAGCACGGCCTCCTCGAGGGCCGCGCGGGCCTCCTCGATCTCGGCGAGGAGCATCTCCTCCTGCTCGCGGACCGCCGCGGCCTGGGCGCGCAGCTCGTCGGGGTCGCGCGTCGGTCCGTCGTTGCCGGCGTCGTCCTCGGAGAGCAGGCGGAGCCGCTCGGCCGCGAGCGAGCGCGTCGCGGCCATCCGCTCGACGAGCCGGCCGAGTGCCACGTACTCGTCCTGGGCGCGGGTCAGCCGCGGACGCGCGGCCTCGGCCTCGGCCTCGAGCGCGGCCAGACGCGTCGCGAGGTCGGCGATGGCCTCCTCGACCTGCGTGCGGCGCTCGATGAGCGCCGACTCGTCGGCGACCTCCTGCTCGAGCGTCGACCTCAGCTGGACGAGGTCGTCGGCGAGCAGGCGCAGCCGGGCGTCGCGGGCATCGGTCTGGATGACGGCGGCCTTGCGCGCGGTCTCGGCCTGGCGCCCGAGCGGCCCGAGCTGGCGGCGGATCTCGCTCGTGAGGTCCTGGACGCGGGTGAGGTTGGCCTCCATCGTCTCGAGCTTGCGCAGCGCGCGTTCCTTGCGCTTGCGGTGCTTGAGGACGCCCGCGGCCTCCTCGATGAAGCCGCGACGCTCCTCGGGCGTGGCCCGCAGCACGGTGTCGAGCTGGCCCTGGCCGACGATGACGTGCATCTCGCGGCCGATGCCGCTGTCGGAGAGCAGCTCCTGCACGTCGAGCAGGCGACACGGCGTGCCGTTGATCGAGTAGTCGGAGCCGCCGTTGCGGAACATCGTCCGCGCGATGGTGACCTCGGTGTAGTCGATGGGCAGCGCGCCGTCGGAGTTGTCGATCGTCAGGGCGACCTCGGCGCGGCCGAGCGGCGCGCGCCCGGCAGTGCCGGCGAAGATGACGTCCTCCATCTTGCCGCCGCGCAGCGACTTGGCGCCCTGCTCGCCCATGACCCAGGCGAGCGCGTCGACGACGTTGCTCTTGCCCGAGCCGTTGGGCCCGACGATGCAGGTGATGCCGGGCTCGAGCCGCAGGTGGGTCGCCGAGGCGAAGGACTTGAAGCCCTTCAGGGTGAGGCTCTTGACGTACACGAAAGAGGCGTTCCTTTGTGGTCCGGCCGGGCGGCGATCCCGGTCAGCGTACTAGCCGCACGGCCGCCGGCCCGGGAGGTGAGCCTCCGGGCGTCCGCGGCGTCGGGGGCCGGCGGCGTAGCGTGTGCCCGTGACCGACGCGACGACCCGCACCGACCCGCACGCCGTCACCTCGCTCGACCGGCTCCTCGAGGTCTACCCGACTGCTCCGGTCCCGAACTCGCTCGCCAAGGAGTCGACCGTCCTGCTGCCGAGCCACCAGGAGCTCATCGCGGCCTCGCCGTTCCTCGTCGTGGCGACGGTGGGCCGGGGCGGTCTCGACCAGTCGCCGCGCGGCGACGCCCCGGGGTTCGTCCGGATCCGCGACGAACGCACCCTCGTCGTCCCCGACCGTCGCGGGAACAACCGGCTCGACACTCTGCGCAACCTCGTCGCGGACCCGCGGGTCGGCCTGCTCTTCCTCGTGCCCGGGATCGGCGAGGAGCTGCGGGTACGCGGCACCGCCGTCGTGTCCACGGACCCGGACGAGCTGGCCCGGCACGAGGTGCGCGGCGTCCTGCCGGCGTCGGTCCTCGTCGTCACCGTCGAGCGCGTCTACTTCCAGTGCGCCCGGGCCGTCAGGCGCAGCCGGCTGTGGGAGCCCGACGCCCACGTCGACCGGAGCGCCGTGCCGACGGCCGGGCGGATGACCCGCGAGGCGGGCGGCTTCGCGTCGGACGCGGAGGCGGACGCGTACGACGCGGCGCTCGACGCCCGCCAGGACGCGACGCTGTACTAGCCGGACGACGAGCTCGGGACGACGAGCCCGCGGCGACGAGCACGACCGGGCACGACCGGGCGCGGCCGGGCGCGGCCGGGGACTTCAGTCGGCGCCGTTGGCGATCCGCTCGTGGTGGTGGATGACCTCGGCGATGATGAAGCCGAGGAACTTCTCGGCGAAGACGGGGTCGAGGCCGGCCTCGTCGGCCAGTACGCGCAGCCGGGCGATCTGCCGCTCCTCCCGGGCCGGGTCGGCCGGCGGCAGGTGCCGCTCGGCCTTGAGGACGCCGACCTGCTGGGTGCACTTGAAGCGCTCGGCGAGCAGGTGGATGAGCGCCGCGTCGATGTTGTCGATGCTGCCGCGCAGGCGCACGAGCTCGGCGGGTGTCGCGTCGTCGGCGGACGGGGACGGCTGCTGGCTCACCCGGTCAGCGTAGGTCGGTCACCGCTCCACGAAGCCCTCGGTCCCGTCCTTCGGGACGGCCTCCTGCACGACGACGGACTCGACGTGGCCGGGTCGCCGTGTCGTGGAGGGCTCCTCGCGCAGCAGCTGCTCGAGCCGGTCGACGGCCTCGCGGGGGCCCTGGGCGACGACCTCGACGCGGCCGTCGGCGGTGTTGCGGGCGTGCCCCACGACGCCGAGCTCGAGCGCCCGGGCCCGGGTCCACCACCGGAAGCCGACGCCCTGCACCTGCCCCCGCACGAACATCGTCACGCGCACCGTTCCGGCCATGGCGCCACGGTACGTCCCGGGTCGGTCCGGGCCGAAGGGGCAGGGAGCCGGGTCCCCCGCGTGGCGTCGCACCGGCGTCACCATCGGTCCCTATGCTCACAGCAGGCACGAGCGGTGACTCCACTCACCGCAGCCCCACGAGGAGGCGACGTGGCGACGTCGACGATGAACGAGGCGAGCGGCCGGGCCGCGGTCCGGGACGAGCCGGCGCGGACGCCGGCCGGTGCGGCCGGCGCGCCCGGCGCGGCCCGGGGGTCCTCGCGCTCCGGCCGCATCGAGGGCCTGGACGGCCTGCGCGCCCTCGCGATCGCCGGCGTCCTCGCGTACCACCTCGACCCGGCGTGGCTGCCCGGGGGCTTCCTCGGCGTCGACGTCTTCTTCGTCGTCTCCGGTTTCCTCATCACGACCCTGCTCGTGCGCGAGCACCGACGCACGGGGCGCATCGCCTTCGGCGCCTTCTGGCTGCGACGCGCCCGGCGGCTCCTGCCGGCCCTCGTGCTGTGCGTGGTGACCAGCGTGCTCATCGCACGACTCGTCAGCCAGGACCTGCTCGTCCACGTCGGCCGCCAGATCGTCGGCGCGCTGACGTTCTCGACGAACTGGGTCGAGATCACGGCCGGGTCCAGCTACTTCGACCAGACCGCCCCCCAGCTGTTCATGAACTTCTGGTCGCTGGCGGTCGAGGAGCAGTTCTACCTCGTGTGGCCCGTCCTGACCCTCGGCCTGCTCGCCCTCGGGTCCCCGCGCGTGCGCGTCGGGGCGGCCGCGGCGCTGGGCGGCACGTCGGCCCTGCTCATGGCGGCCCTCTTCACCCCCGACGGCGACCCGACCCGCGTCTACTACGGCACCGACACGCACCTCGTCGGCCTCATGGCCGGCGCCGGGCTGGCGTTCGCGTGGTCGACCCCGACGCTGGCCCTGCGCGTGGCACCCTCGCGGTGGGGCCGGCACGGCGCGTGGGCGGTCCCGGTGGCCGGGGCCGTGCTCGTCGGCGCGATGGTCCTCCTCGGCGAGCAGTCACCGTGGACCTTCCGTGGCGGCATCGTGCTGGCCTCCCTCGCGACGGCGGTCCTCGTCATGGGGGTCCTCGACCGGCGTCCCACCGGGCCCGACCCGTTCCAGCGCCTCGTCCGCCACCGGGCCGCGACCTGGGTGGGTGCCCGGTCGTACTCGATCTACCTGTGGCACTGGCCGGTGGTGCTCCTCGTCGGCCTCGACAACCCGTCGGCCCCGGGCACGACGTGGCACGGGCTGACCCGGCTGTGGTGCGTCGTCGTCACCCTGGCGCTGGCCGACCTCACCTTCCGCTTCGTCGAGACGCCGTTCCGGACCCTCGGGTTCCTCGGCGTCGGCCGCCGGATCGGTGGTCTGCTCACCGGGCTGACGGCCCGCGGCCGACGCGTCGTCGCCGGTGTCGCCGGTGTCGCCACGGTCCTGCTCATCGGCACGGCCGTCGTCGTCGCCACCGCGCCCGACATGACCGAGACCGCACGGATGCTCGCCGCCAACGAGGCGGCCGCCGACGAGGCCGCCCCGACGGCACACGCACCTGCCACCGGTCCGGCCGGCACCGGCGACGGGTCCAAGGCGCCCGGGGTGCCCAGGACCGCCTCGCCGCAGGCGTCCGCCTCCACCGGGGTGCCGTCGGGCGGGCCCTCCGGCGCGGCCTCGGCGCACAACGCCGCGTTCACGATGCCGAGCGGGCCCGAGATCGACGCCTACGGCGACTCCATCATGGTCGGCAGCCTGCAGGCGCTGCGCTACTACTTCCCCGGCATCCGCATCGACGCCAAGTCCAACCGGCGCTGGTCCGACGGGCTCGCCGAGGTGAGGGCGCGCGGCGACGCCAACCGCCGGGCGGTCGTGCTCGCCTTCGGGACGAACGCCGGCGTCGACGCCGACCGGGTCGAGGACGTGCTCTCCGTGCTCGGCCCGAACCGGATGGTCGTCCTCGTCAACGTCATGGGGCCGTTCGCACGCATCGACGGTGACAACGCGGCCCTCGCGCTCGTCGCGAGCCGCCACCCCAACGTCGTCGTCGCCGACTGGGCCGACGCGGTCCGGGCCCACCCGGACCAGGTGCAGTCCGACCGGGTGCACCCGACCCTCACGGGCGCGCACCTGTTCTCCAAGACGGTGCGGCAGGCGCTCGCCCAGCTGTCGGAGCGCAGCACCGGCCGTCCCGTCGTGCTCAAGGAGCTGCCGATCCCCTGAGGGCGCGCGCGGTCAGGACGCGACGACCTCGTCGCCGACGTGCAGGACGGCGTCGGCGGCGACGGGCAGCACCGGGGTCAACCGGATACCGAACCACGTCGCACCCTCCCACCGGCGGTGCCTGGCGAGGGTGCGGATCGGCTCCTTGGAGGTGACCAGCTCCGCGCGGTCGATCGTCGTCATGACGCAGCGGTCGCACACCATCGTCGCCCGGAACGGGACGTCGCCGATCGTCACGTGGCGCCACGCATCCTCGGCGAACGGCTCGTCGCCGTCCACCACGACGTTGGGGCGGAACCGGTCGTGACCGAGCGGCTCGCCCGGCTGCTCGCCGCGCTCGAGGGCGGTCTCGACGAGCCAGTCGTTGAGCCGCGCCAGGGACGCGTCGGTGGTGACGTGGACGGGGGCGGCGTCGGACAGCGAGTTCCGGTCGCCGGCCCGGCCGCCGAGGTCGGGCCGCACCGGACGCACCGTGTCGTCGTCCTGCCACACGAGCCGCAGCGGCCGCCCGACGCGCTCGCTGAGCCACGCGTCGGAGGCTTCCCCCGCCGGACGCGCCAGGGTCTGACCGGAGAAGGCCACCGGGACCGGGGCGGCGTCCACGGGCGCCGGGACGTCGAGGACGCCGCCGGACGCGTCCGTGAGCCGGACGGCCCCGCCGGGCAGCGGCTCGGCGCGCAGCGCGAGGAGCGCGTGCTCCTCGCGTGCCGTGACCTTGGCACCGTCGGGGTCGACGACACCCCACCGGCGGTCGCCGCCGATCCCCCGCTCGTCGAGGCGCGCCTGCATGGGCGAGACGCCGGCCAGCGACTTGACCGGGTGGACGTGGAGGGAGACGACCCGCATCTCGCCTCGCCCCCTCACTCGGCGAGCCAGGCGGCGTACGCGTCGAACGTGTACGGCCGGCCGAGGAAGTCCTCGACGAGGTCCGCGGCGTCGCGCCGGCCACCCGGCGCGAGGACCTTTTCGCGGTAGGCACCGGCGACCTCGGGGTCGAAGAGGTCCTCGCGGTCGAAGGCCGAGAACATGTCCTTGGCGATGACGAGGGACCACATGTACGTGTAGTACCCGGAGCTGTACCCGTCCAGGTGGCCGAAGGCGCAGTGCATGTGGGTGCCCTCGAGGTACGGGAACACCGAGTACCGCCCCATGAGCTCACGCAGCCGGGCGGTGAGGTCGTCGGTCTGGCGGACGTGGAGGTCGTAGGAC
>NZ_JBNDHY010000094.1:0-18329 GCF_056755315.1 Monashia sp. HAY1-2A | reverse complement strand
ACGACGGCAACGTCGCCGCGCTGCGCCTCACCGAGGTCGAGCTCGTCGACGGCAGGCTGACCCCGAAGCCGGGGACCGAGCGCGAGATCCCGGCCCAGCTGGTCCTGTTCGCCATGGGCTTCCTCGGCCCGGAGGGGCCCGGTGTCGTCGAGCAGCTCGGCGTCGACCTCGACGAGCGCAGCAACGTCCGGCGCGACAAGACCTTCATGAGCTCGGTGCCGGGGGTCTTCGTCGCCGGTGACGCCGGGCGCGGCCAGTCCCTCATCGTCTGGGCCATCGCGGAGGGTCGCGCGGCCGCCGCAGGCGTCGACGCGTGGCTCACCGGGTCGTCCTCGTTGCCGCGTCCGATCGGCCCCGACGACCGGCCGCTGGCCGTCTGAGCCGTCCGTCCCACCCGACACCGAGGGGGTTCGTCCACGGGGCGAACCCCCTTGGTGACTCAGGTCACAGCCCCCCTAAGGTTGCCCCATGCGCCGCGCCAAGATCGTCTGCACGATCGGACCCAAGACCTCCTCGCCCCAGCAGCTGCGCGCCCTCGTGGACGCCGGCATGGACGTGGCCCGCCTCAACCTCTCGCACGGCGACCACTCCGTGCACGAGCAGGTGTACCGCGACGTCCGCGCGGCGAGCGACGAGTCCGGCCGCGCCGTCGGCATCCTCGTCGACCTGCAGGGTCCGAAGATCCGCACCGGCCGTTTCGGCGAGGGGCCCGTCGCCCTGAGCGTCGGCCAGCGCTTCACCATCACGACGCGTGACGTCGTCGGCGACGAGTCCATCGTCGGCACGACGTACAAGGGCCTGCCCGGTGACGTGCAGCCCGGGGACCTCATGCTCATCGACGACGGCAAGGTCATGCTGCGCGCCGTGGACGTCAGCGACACCGACGTCCTCGCCGAGACGGTCGTGCCGGGCGAGGTGAGCAACAACAAGGGCATCAACCTGCCGGGTGTCGCCGTCAGCGTCCCGGCCCTGTCGGAGAAGGACCGCGAGGACCTGCGGTTCGCGATGCGCCTGGGCGTCGACCTCATCGCCCTGTCGTTCGTCCGGTCGGCCGACGACATCGCCGACGTCCACGCGATCATGGACGAGTTCGGGTACCGCCTGCCCGTCATCGCCAAGATCGAGAAGCCGCAGGCCGTCGAGAACCTCGAGGCGATCGTCCGGGCGTTCGACGGCATCATGGTCGCCCGTGGTGACCTCGGCGTCGAGATGCCGCTCGAGGACGTCCCGATCGTGCAGAAGACCGCGATCGAGCTGGCCCGGCGCGAGGCCAAGCCGGTCATCGTCGCGACGCAGGTGCTCGAGTCGATGATCGAGAACCCCCGCCCGACGCGCGCCGAGGCCTCCGACGCCGCCAACGCGGTCCTCGACGGTGCCGACGCGCTCATGCTCTCGGGCGAGACGTCGGTGGGCGCCTGGCCCATCGAGGCCGTGCGGACCATGGCCCGGATCATCGAGTCCACCGAGGAGCACGGCTACGACAAGATCGCGCGGATGAAGACCAACCCCAAGACCGTCGGGGGAGCCGTCACCAAGGCCGCGGTCGAGATCGGCGAGGTCGTCGACGCGAGGTTCCTCATCACCTTCAGCGAGACCGGCGGGTCGGCCAAGCGGATGGCACGACTGCGCCCGCGCCTGCCGATGCTGACCTTCACCTCCGAGCAGCGGGTCCGCTCGCAGCTCGCCCTCGTCTGGGGCATCGAGACCTACCTCGTGCCGCGGATGCACCACACCGACCAGTTCGCGATGCAGGTCGACCTCAAGCTGATCCCGGAGGGGCGTGTCCCCGAGGGCGACCACGTCGTCATCGTCGCCGGGTCGCCCCCCGGCATCCCCGGCTCGACGAA
The DNA here is from genome assembly GCF_056755315.1 of Monashia sp. HAY1-2A. Classification (NCBI taxonomy): domain Bacteria; kingdom Bacillati; phylum Actinomycetota; class Actinomycetes; order Micrococcales; family Intrasporangiaceae; genus Intrasporangium; species Monashia sp. HAY1-2A. The sequence continues at coordinate 16,482 of NZ_JBNDHY010000094.1, read as the reverse complement.
CGCGCTGCGGGTCCACCGCGTCGGTGACGCCGTCCACCGTCGGGCGCCCGCGTACCGCCCGGAGGAGGTCACCGGCTGAGCCGGTCCGTCGACGCACCCGAGGGCCGGTGCCCGCCATGGCGGACACCGGCCCTCGACCGTCCGCCGGTATGCTGGCCCGGCACTCCGGCCGGGGTGGTGGAATGGCAGACACGGGGCACTCAAAATGCTCTGGCCGCAAGGCCGTGCGGGTTCGAGTCCCGCCCTCGGCACCGCACGACGCGCACGTCTCGCAGCGCGTGACACCCGTTGCCTGCCGGCGCGTGCGGCGACCGGCCCGAAACGTCCGCGAAACCTGCCCCCGGCTACGCTGTGACGCGTGACCAGCGAGCAGAGCACCGATGAGAGCACGACTCCCAAGCCCCGCCCGACGAAGGCCGCCCCGGCGGCCGAGGACGTGCCGGCTTCGGCACCCACCCCGGCTCCGGCGTCCGGCACCACCCGCATCCTCGTCGCCGAGGACGAGGCGCTGATCCGTCTCGACCTCGTCGAGATGCTCGGGGAGCAGGGCTACGAGGTCGTCGGCCAGGCCAGCAACGGCGAGCAGGCCGTGACCCTGGCCAAGGAGCTCGCGCCCGACCTCGTCATCATGGACGTCAAGATGCCGGTCCTCGACGGCCTCTCGGCCGCCGAGCAGCTGCACGAGACGAAGGCGTGCCCGGTCATCATGCTGACCGCCTTCTCCCAGACCGAGCTCGTCGAGCGGGCCCGGGACGCCGGTGTCATGGCCTACATCGTCAAGCCGTTCACGGCCGACGACCTGCGCCCGGCCATCGACATCGCCACGTCCCGCTGGCAGGAGCTCAAGGCCCTCGAGGCCGAGATCGCCGACCTCGGCGAGCGCCTCGAGACCCGCAAGCTCGTCGACCGCGCCAAGGGCGTGCTCATGTCCCAGCTCAAGCTGTCCGAGTCGGATGCGTTCCGGTGGATCCAGAAGACCGCGATGGACCGTCGCCTCGGGATGAAAGAGGTCGCCGAGGCCGTCATCAACGGCTTCCCGGCGTCGTGACGTCCTGACCGCCGCAGATCCTCCGTGCAGGCAGGTCACGACACGGTCACCGATCGCCGAGAGTCCGTGACCTTCCGAGGGGATGGGCCTAGTCTCCGTGTCAGCCCTCACACGAGGGAAGAGTGACATCAGGAGGACACCCGTGCGTTCCACCCTCAAGTTCGTCGTGCCGGTCGCGGTCGCGGCGCTGGCTCTCGGTGCCTGTGGCACCAAGGGCGGCGACACCACGGCCGGCAGCGGCGGGTCGGCCAAGGCGGCTTGCGACCAGAAGATCGGCATGTTCGGTGCCCTCACCGGGCCCAACGCCAACCTGGGCATCTACATCCAGAACGGCGTCAACCTGGCGCTCGACGACTACAACAAGAAGCACGCGGACTGCAAGGTCACCCTGGAGAACTACGACTCGCAGGGCGACCCGACGCAGGCGCCGGCGCTGGCCAAGAAGGCGATCGACGACAAGAAGGTCGTCGGCATCGTCGGTCCGGCCTTCTCCGGTGAGTCCAAGGCCGCCGACCCGGCCTTCAACGAGGCGGGCCTCGTCACCATCACGCCGTCGGCCACCAACCCCAAGCTGGCCGACAACGGCTGGAAGACCTTCTTCCGGGTGCTCGGCAACGACGCCACGCAGGGCCCGGCCGCGGCCAAGTACATCAAGGACACGCTCAAGGCCGCGAAGCCGTTCGTCATCGACGACGCCTCCGAGTACGGCAAGGGCCTGGCCGACATCGTGCGCCAGGACCTCGGCTCGGCCGTCGTCGGCAACGACACCATCCAGCAGAAGCAGACCGACTTCAGCGCCTCCGTCACCAAGGTGAAGTCCTCGGGCGCCGACGCGCTCTTCTTCGGCGGGTACTCGCCGGAGGCCGCGCCGCTCGTCAAGCAGCTGCGTGACGCCGGCTGGAAGGGCACGTTCGTCGCTGCGGACGGTGTCAAGGACCAGTCGTTCATCGACAACGCCGGTCCCGCGGCCGACGGCGCCGTCGTCACCTGCCCGTGCGTGCCTGCCGACATCGCGCCCGACTTCGCCAAGGCCTACAAGGCGAAGTACAACCAGGACCCCAACACCTACTCGGGTGAGGGCTACGACGCCGCGACGATCCTCCTCGACGGCATCGCGGCCGGGAAGAACCGCGAGACCATGGTCGACTTCGTCAAGTCCTACGACAAGAAGGGCGTCACGAAGCAGCTGAAGTTCGACGCCAAGGGCGAGTCCTCGGACATCAAGGTGTTCGCCTACAAGGTCTCGGGCGGCAAGTTCACGCCCGTGGGAGAGATCAAGTAGGACGGGCGCCATCGTCAGGGGGGCGGTCGGAGCACTATGCTCCGGCCGCCCTTCGTTCGGCTGATGCCCGACCTGTGACCCCTCCCCTCGCACCCGGCCCAGGAGGTCTTGGATGCAGTACCTGTTGGAAAACTTCTTCTCGCTGACCGTCACCGGCACGACGCTCGGCGCCGTCTACGCCCTCGTCGCCCTCGGCTACACCCTCGTCTACGGCGTGTTGCGACTGATCAACTTCGCGCACTCCGAGGTCTTCATGTACGGCACGTTCGCCTCCCTGTGGGTCGTCGTCCTCCTCGGCGGCAAGGGCGGCAGCAGCGTCGGCCAGGTGATCTTCTGGGTCGCCATGATGTTCGTCGCCGCGATGCTCGTGTCCGGGCTCATCGCGGTGCTGCTCGAGCGGGTGGCCTACCGCCCGCTGCGCAAACGCAACGCCCCGCCCCTCATCGCCCTGATCTCCGCCATCGGCGCCTCGTTCGTGCTCTCCGAGATCATGGGCCTGCGCCAGCAGATCACCGGGGTGTTCGGGCTCGACACACCGCTGCGCACCTACGTCGCGAACTCGCGCAACAACACCGGCATGCCCGAGATCATCTCGCCGCAGCCGGTGTTCACCCTGGGCGACTACCAGGTCACCAACGTCGACATCCTCGTCGTCGTCGGGGCGGTCGCGATCATGGTGGTCCTCGACCAGTTCGTGAAGCGCTCGCGCCTCGGCCGCGGCATCCGCGCCGTCGCCATGGACCCCGAGTCCGCCGCGCTGATGGGCGTCAACCGTGACCGCGTCATCCAGGTGACCTTCCTCGTCGGCGGCGTCATGGCCGGAGCCGCGGCCGTCTTCTACATGTTGAAGATCGGCATCACCCGCTACGACGCCGGCTTCATCCTCGGCGTCAAGGCGTTCACGGCGGCCGTCCTCGGCGGCATCGGCAACCTGCGCGGTGCGCTGCTCGGTGGTTTCGTCCTCGGCCTCGCCGAGAACTACGGCTCCGCGCTGGTGGGCACCCAGTGGAAGGACGTCGTCGCGTTCGTCCTCCTCGTGCTCATCCTGCTCTTCCGGCCCACCGGCCTGCTCGGTGAGTCCCTCGGAAAGGCGCGCGCATGAGCACGACGACCGCCACCACCACGCCCCGCCGGCCCGGTTTCCGGCAGCGCGTCGACGGCCTGCCCAGGGGCGCCAAGATCGGCCTCTGGGTGCTCTTCGCGCTGTTCCTGTTCCTGCTGCCGATGCTCAACATCCCGATCATCACCACCGAGGGCTCGGACTTCGGCGGGGTGCTCTTCACCGTCGCCACGTACGTGCTCGTCGCCCTCGGCCTCAACATCGTCGTCGGCTACGCCGGCCTGCTCGACCTCGGCTACGTCGGCTTCTACGCGATCGGTGCCTACACCGTGGGCGTCCTGAGCGCCGAGCACGCGTCGCTGTCGTGGGTCGTCGTCGTGCCGATCGCGATCGTCGTCGCGATGATCTCGGGCGTCATCCTCGGTGCGCCGACGCTGCGCGTGCGTGGTGACTACCTGGCCATCGTGACGCTCGGCTTCGGTGAGATCGTGCGCCTGACCCTGGTGAACTCGCAGTGGCTCGGCGGCGCCCAGGGCATCTCGGACATCCCGAAGCCCCCGGGCCTGGAGCTGTTCAAGGTGCCGAGCATCGACTGGAGCACCGGTGCCCCGGTCATCGACCTCGACACCACGTCGACGTTCCTCAAGTTCGGCATCACCGACTTCATCCCGTACTACTGGCTCGCGCTGGCGGTCATCGGCCTCGTGCTGCTGTTCGACGTCCTCGTCAAGGGCAGCCGCGTCGGCCGGGCCTGGGAGGCCACCCGTGAGGACGAGGACGCGGCAGAGCTCATGGGGGTGCCCACCTTCCGGTTCAAGCTGCTCGCCTTCGCCCTCGGCGCCGCCATCGGCGGCCTGTCGGGTGCACTCTTCGCGACGAAGTCCGGGTTCATCAACCCGCAGAGCTTCGAGCTGCTGCTGTCGATCCTGTTCATCGCGGCCGTCGTCGTCGGCGGGGCGGGCAACCGGGTCGGCGTCATCCTCGGCGCCATCGTCGTCAGCTACTTCCCGGAGCGCTTCCGTGAGTTCGCCGACTACCGCGTCCTCGTCTTCGGTCTCGCGCTCATGCTGCTCGCGATCTTCCGTCCGCAGGGCATCCTGCCCCCACGGCGTACGATCCGGGCCAAGCGGGCCGACGAGAGAGAGCACGTCCTCGAGGAGGGAGAAGCCAGTGTCTGAGCCCACCAGCCCCGACGACGCCCGTGCCACGACCCGCGAGCCGACGCTCGAGGAGACGCACGAGGGGACGCAGACGGTCGAGCCGGTGCAGGACGTGCAGCCGCTCGCCGACCCGGCCGACGAGGTCACCGAGATCAACCCCGACGTCGACATCGCGCCCGAGGACATCGGGCCGAGCGTCGCCGAGGGGGAGCGCCTCCTCGAGGTCGACGACGTGACCCTTCGCTTCGGCGGCGTCGTCGCCCTCAACGAGGTGAGCTTCCACATCAACAAGGGCGAGATCCTCGGCCTCATCGGACCGAACGGTGCCGGCAAGACGACGTGCTTCAACGTCATGACCGGCGTCTACCAGCCGACCTCCGGCGGCGTCCGGTTCCTCGGCGAGCCCCTGGGCAAGCGGAAGAAGTTCCAGATCACCAAGCTGGGCATCGCGCGAACGTTCCAGAACATCCGGCTGTTCGCGAACATGACGGCCCTCGAGAACGTGCTCGTCGGCGTCGACGCGCACCACTCGACCGGCGTCGGGTCCGCGATGTTCCGCCTCCCGCGGCACCGCCGCGAGGAGACCCAGGGCCACGCCCGGGCGATGGAGCTGCTCGAGTTCATGGGACTCGACGGCAAGGCGGACGAGCTGGCGCGCAACCTCCCGTACGGCGACCAGCGTCGTCTCGAGATCGCGCGCGCCCTCGCCACCAACCCGCAGCTGCTCTGCCTCGACGAGCCGGCCGCCGGCTTCAACCCGGCCGAGAAGGCCCGGCTCATGGAGCTCATCCGCACGATCCGCGACCAGGGCTACACCGTCCTGCTCATCGAGCACGACATGAAGCTGGTCATGGGCGTGACCGACCGGATCGTCGTGCTCGAGTTCGGCCGCAAGATCGCCGAGGGCTCGCCCGCCGAGATCCGCGACAACCCGGCGGTCATCGCCGCCTACCTGGGAGTGGATGAGGAAGATGCTTCTTGAGGTCAACGGCCTGTGCGTCAACTACGGGCGCATCGAGGCCATCCGCGACATCAGCTTCACCGTCGAGGAGGGTGAGATCGTCACCCTCATCGGCGCCAACGGCGCGGGCAAGACGACGACGATGAAGACGATCTCGGGCCTGCGCCCGGTGCGCGCCGGCTCGGTCGTCTTCGACGGCAAGGACATCACGTCGACGCCGTCGCACGAACGACCGGTTCTCGGCATCTCGCAGTCGCCCGAGGGTCGTGGCTGCTTCGTCGGCATGACGGTGATGGAGAACCTCGAGATGGGCACGTACGCGCGCCCGGACCGCAAGAGCAAGGCGGTCCGTGACGACCTCGACCGCGTCTTCGAGCTGTTCCCCCGGCTCAAGGAGCGCAGCAACCAGGCCGCCGGCTCGATGTCCGGTGGCGAGCAGCAGATGCTGGCGATGGGGCGCGCCCTCATGGCCAAGCCGAAGCTGCTGCTCCTCGACGAGCCGTCGATGGGCCTGGCGCCCAAGCTGATCCAGCAGATCTTCGACATCGTCACGGAGATCAACAGCCAGGGCACGACGGTCCTGCTCGTGGAGCAGAACGCGGCACAGGCGCTGAAGCGCTCGCACCGCGCCTACATCCTCGAGACCGGTGAGATCGTCCGCGAGGGCACCGGCAGCGAGCTGGCGGCCGACCCGGCCGTCAAGGCCGCCTACCTCGGCGGCTGACCCGGGCCCGTTCGGCCACCCTCCCGTCGGGGGCGTCACGCAGCGCGTGGCGCCCCCGACGGCCGTCCGGCGTCCGTCGTGCACCGACGCCCGGGGGGTGCCCTTCCGCCGGTGGTCCGTTGGCCGTAGTGTCTGCCGGGTGGCCTCGGGGAGGACCGGATGGCGATCGGAGGGACGATGGGGCGAGCGGGTGTGTCCGTGCGGAGGGTCGACGAGACGCTGCACTCGAGGTTCATCGAGCTGTGGATCGCCCACCGGATCGAGGGCGGCACGACGCCCGAGGCCGCCCAGCGCCTCGCTCTCGACGGCACGCTGCGACACGCGCTGCAGCGCGAGGACATCTGCGCCTTCATCGCGTTCACCGGTGACGAGGCCTCCGGGTACGTGGTTCTCGCCGACTCGACGCGCAGCCTCCTCGTCGACTCGCCCTGCGTGTCCATCGACATGCTCTTCGTCCTGCCGGAGCACCGACGCCAGGGCGTGGCGCGCGCGCTGCTGACGGCGGCGGCGCGGTACGCCGACCGACAGGGCGCCGAGCACCTCGCGAGCACCGTGCCCGCCGGCGACCGGGAGGCCAACCGGTTCTTCGCCCGTCTCGGCTTCGCCGCCGAGACCGTGCGTCGAGTGGCGACGTCGGCCACCGTCCAGCGCAAGCTCGCCGGCGAGCCGACACCGCGCTCGCAACGCGTCGGGCTCGAGCAGGTGCTCAGGCGCCGCCGCGACCTGCGACGCGAGCCCCACGGCCCCGGCCAGGCCCGGCACCCGCGGCACCGCGGCCCGCAGGTCGCGGGCTGATCACCCCGCGCCTGCGCGGGGGCGGCGGGTGGTCACGACCCCGGTGCGGCGTCGCGCAGCAGGCAGGTGATGCGCGAGGTGCACACGCGTCGCCCGCCCTCGTCGACGACGACGACCTCGTAGCTGACGAGCGTCCGCCCGGCGCTGAGGACGGTGGCGGTGCCGGTCACGACGCCGGAGCGCGCGGCCCGGTGGTGCGTGGCGTTGATGTCGAGGCCGACCGCGACGCGGCCGGGGCCCGCGTACAGCGCCGCCCCGATGGAGCCCAAACTCTCGGCGAGGACGACGCTCGCGCCACCGTGGAGCAGCCCGTAGGGCTGGGTGTTGCCGGCCACCGGCATCGTCGCCACGAGGCGTTCCGGGCTGGCCTCGACGACCTCGATGCCCATCCGCTCGAGGAGCGTGCCCGCCGCCATGTCGCGCATCACCTGGAGCGCCGTGTCGTGCGCGGTGTCGTGGGCGGTGTCGTGCGCTGCCTCGTGCGTGGTGCCGTGCGCTGCCGCGGCCGCGGTGTCGTGCGCGGCCTCGCCGGCTGTCTCTGCGGGCGCCGGTGCGGCTGCCGAGGTGGCGAGGTCCTCGCCGGTGCTGGGGTCGGTCATGCCGGCGATCGTATGCCGCGTGCGGCGTCGGGGCGCCGTCGGCCACGACGCCGTGCCCGGGGTCACGGCGTCGGTGCCCGCCACTAGGGTTGCCACCGTGAGCCGACTTCTCCTCCTCGACGGACACTCGCTGGCCTACCGCGCGTTCTTCGCGCTCCCGGCCGAGAACTTCTCGACGAGCACCGGCCAGCACACCAACGCCGTGTACGGCTTCACCTCGATGCTCATCAACATGCTGCGCGACGAGGAGCCGACGCACGTGGCGGTGGCCTTCGACAAGTCGCGCCAGACCTTCCGCACCGAGGAGTACGCCGAGTACAAGGCCGGCCGCGCCCGTACGCCCGACGAGTTCCAGGGGCAGCTGCCGCTCGTCAAGGAGGTCCTCGACGCGCTGCGCATCACCTACGTCGAGCTCGACGGCTACGAGGCCGACGACATCATCGCCACCATCGCGACCGCGGCGGGCGGCGAGGGTCTCGAGGTGCTCATCTGCTCCGGCGACCGCGACACGTTCCAGCTCGTCGACGACAACGTCACGATCCTCTACCCGGTCCGGGGCGTCTCCGAGGTGTGGCGCATGGGCCCGGCGCAGATCGAGGAGAAGTACGGGGTCCCGCCCACTCGGTACAGCGACCTCGCGGCGATGGTCGGCGAGAGCTCCGACAACCTGCCCGGTGTCCCGGGGGTCGGGCCCAAGACGGCCGCCAAGTGGATCACCCAGTTCGGCGACCTCGACGGCGTCGTCGCCGGGATCGACCAGATCAAGGGCAAGGCCGGCGAGTCGCTCCGCCAGCACCTCGACCAGGTGCTGCGCAACCGGCGCCTCAACCAGCTCGTCCGCGACGCCCCGGTCGGCGTCGGGGTCGCCGACCTCCAGCGCCACCAGTGGGCGCGCGAGGAGGTCCACGAGGTCTTCGACCGGCTCGAGTTCCGGGTCCTGCGCGACCGGCTCTTCGCCTCCGTGGAGGCGGCCGAGCCCGAGGCCGAGCAGGGCTTCGACGTCGAGGGCGTGCTGCTCGCGCCGGAGCAGGTCGCCGACTGGGTCGCCGCGCACCTGCCCGCCGGTCAGCGGGCCGGGCTGTCGGTGACCGGCACGTGGGCCCGCGGCACGGGGGACGCCACGGGTCTGGCGGTCGCCGCGCCGGACGGTTCGGCCGCCTGGATCGACCTGACGACGCTGCCCGACGAGGGCGAGACCTCCGTGGCCTCGTGGCTGGAGGACCCCGAGCGGCCCAAGGCGATGCACGACGCCAAGGGACCGATCGAGGCGCTGACCGCCAGGGGCTTCACGCTGGCGGGGCTCACGAGCGACACGCAGCTCGCCGCCTACCTCGTCAAGCCCGACCAGCGCACCTACCACCTCGACGACCTCGTCCTGCGCCAGCTCAAGCGCGAGCTGAGCGGCAGCGCGCCCGCCGAGGGGCAGGGCATGCTCGACTTCGGTGGTGACGCCGACGAGAAGGCCGCCGCGCAGGAGATGGTCCGCGCCACGGCGGTCCGCGACCTCGCCGCGGCTCTCGACGAGCAGCTCGCGGCGACCGGCGGCACCGAGCTGCTCGCCGACATCGAGCTTCCCCTCATCGACGTGCTCGCCCGGATGGAGCGCACCGGCATCGCCGTCGACGCCCCGGGCCTCGACGCGCTCGAGACCGACTTCGCCGCCAAGGTTGCCCAGGCGCAGGAGGATGCGTGGGACGCTATCGGCGGCAACCGCATCAACCTCGGCTCGCCGAAGCAGCTGCAGGAGGTGCTCTTCGGCGACCTCAACATGCCGAAGACCAAGAAGACCAAGACGGGCTACACGACCGACGCCGACGCGCTCGCCGACCTCTTCGCCAGGACCGAGCACCCGTTCCTCGAGGCGCTGCTGCGCCACCGCGACGCCGCGCGCCTGCGTGTCACCGTCGAGGGCCTGCAGAAGTCGGTGTCCGACGACGGCCGGATCCACACGACGTACCTGCAGACCATCGCCGCGACCGGGCGGCTGTCCTCCACCGAGCCGAACCTGCAGAACGTGCCGATCCGCACCGAGGAGGGTCGCCGCATCCGCGAGCTGTTCGTCGTCGGCGACGGCTACGAGGCGCTCATGTCGGCCGACTACTCCCAGATCGAGATGCGCGTCATGGCCCACCTGTCCGGTGACGCCGGGCTCATCGAGGCCTTCCGCACCGGTGAGGACCTGCACAAGTTCGTCGGGTCGCGGGTGTTCAACGTCGAGCCCGACGACGTCACGCCGGCGATGCGCTCGAAGGTCAAGGCCATGTCGTACGGGCTGGCCTACGGCCTGTCGGCGTACGGCTTGTCCAAGCAGCTGACGATCAGCACCGAGGAGGCCCGCGGCCTCATGGACGGCTACTTCGAGCGGTTCGGCGGGGTCAGCGCGTACCTGCGCGACGTCGTGGCCGAGGCCCGCGGAACGGGTTACACCGCAACGATGCTCGGGCGTCGTCGCTACCTTCCGGACCTCACGTCCGACAACCGGCAGCGTCGCGAGGCCGCCGAGCGCATGGCCCTCAACGCGCCGATCCAGGGCTCGGCCGCGGACATCATGAAGGTCGCGATGATCGGCGTCGACCGGGCGCTGGCGGCGGCGGGCGCGAGGTCCCGCATCCTGCTCCAGGTCCACGACGAGCTCGTCCTCGAGGTGGCGGCGGGGGAGCGCGACGACGTCGAGAAGCTCGTCCGCCACGAGATGGGCAACGCCGCACCGATGGACGTCCCGCTCGACGTCAACGTCGGGGTCGGCCGCTCCTGGCACGACGCGGCTCACTGACGCGGCGGCTGGGCTCACGGGCCGACCCCGCCGGACCCGCGGCGGCCGCCGAGACGTCAGGAGCGTTCACAGACGAAGACGGCGGTGCCGGGCAGGACCCGACCGCGCAGGGGCGACCAACCGCCCCACGGCTCCTCGTGGCCGTCCGGCCACTCCGGCTCGACGACGTCGACCAGCCGCAGACCCGCCGCCGCGATCTCGCGGACGCGGTCGCCCAGGGTGCGGTGGTGCTCGACGTAGGTGGCCCGGCCCGAGGCGTCCTGCTCGACGTAGGGCGTCCGGTCGAAGTAGGACTGGATCGCGGTGAGCCCGCGCGGCCCGGGGTCGTCGGGGAAGGCCCAGCGGACCGGGTGCGTCGTGGAGAAGACGAAGCGCCCGCCAGGACGCAGGACGCGCGCCGTCTCGGCCATGACGACGTCGGAGTCGGCGACGAACGGCACGACCCCGTACGCGGTGAACACCACGTCGAAGGACGCGTCGGCGAACGGCAGCGCGCGCCCGTCGCACTGGACGAACGGGACGCGCTCAGGGGCGTCCGGCGGGAGCGTGCCGTTGACACGCAGCCCCGTCGCGACCATGCCGGCCGACAGGTCGGTCGCGACGACGCGGGCTCCACGGGTCGCGAGCCACCGCGAGCACTGGCCCGAGCCGGCGCCGATCTCGAGCACGTCGCGACCGGCCGGGTCGCCGAGCAGCCCCGCATCCTCCTCGCGCAGCCGCTCGGGGCCCCAGACGAAGTCGGTGTCGCCGAGGAAGGCGCCGTGCTCGGCGTGGTAGCCGGGCGCCTCGGCGTCCCACCAGGTGCGGTTGGCGGTGGCGGTCTCGCCCGGGTCCGCGGCGCGGCGGGTGGCCTCGGTCGGGACGCCGCCGGGCGTGCTCATCGGGTGCTCCCTGTCTTTTGACCGGATGCTGACAGCGCCGATAGGATTGCCGGGCGCACACGACTGTGTGCGCTCAATGTTGAACCAGCCCACACGACCTCCGGCCCCCGAGCCCGGTGCTCATCGCCGCGAGGTCTCCAACGTAACTGTCCACAATCGGAGTTCCTACTACATGACTGCCAACACGGTCGAGAAGACCGCTCCTGAGGTCGCCATCAACGACATCGGCTCTCAGGAAGACATCCTTGCCGCGATCGACGCGACCATCAAGGACTTCAACGACGGCGACATCGTCGAGGGTCGCATCGTCAAGGTCGACCGGGACGAGGTCCTGCTCGACATCGGCTACAAGACCGAGGGCGTCATCCCCTCGCGCGAGCTGAGCATCAAGCACGACGTCGACCCGTCCGAGATCGTCGGCGTCGGCGACGAGGTCGAGGCGCTCGTCCTCCAGAAGGAGGACAAGGAGGGTCGCCTGATCCTGTCCAAGAAGCGCGCCCAGTACGAGCGCGCCTGGGGCACGATCGAGAAGATCAAGGAGGAGGACGGCGTCGTCACCGGCACCGTCATCGAGGTCGTCAAGGGTGGCCTCATCCTCGACATCGGCCTGCGCGGCTTCCTGCCGGCCTCCCTCGTCGAGATGCGCCGCGTCCGCGACCTCCAGCCCTACGTCGGCAAGGAGATCGAGGCCAAGATCATCGAGCTCGACAAGAACCGCAACAACGTGGTCCTGTCGCGCCGTGCGTGGCTCGAGCAGACGCAGTCCGAGGTGCGCACGACGTTCCTCAAGGAGCTCCAGAAGGGCCAGGTCCGTCAGGGCGTCGTGTCCTCCATCGTCAACTTCGGTGCGTTCGTGGACCTCGGCGGCGTCGACGGTCTCGTCCACGTCTCCGAGCTGTCGTGGAAGCACATCGACCACCCGTCCGAGGTCGTCGAGGTCGGCACCGAGGTCACCGTCGAGGTGCTCGACGTCGACATGGACCGCGAGCGTGTCTCCCTGTCGCTCAAGGCGACGCAGGAGGACCCGTGGCAGCACTTCGCCCGGACCCACGCGATCGGCCAGGTCGTCCCGGGCAAGGTCACCAAGCTCGTCCCGTTCGGCGCGTTCGTCCGCGTCGAGGACGGCATCGAGGGCCTCGTGCACATCTCCGAGCTCGCCGAGCGCCACGTCGAGCTGCCCGAGCAGGTCGTCAACGTCGGTGACGAGATCTTCGTCAAGGTCATCGACATCGACCTCGAGCGCCGTCGCATCTCGCTGTCGCTCAAGCAGGCCAACGACGAGTCGGTCCCGGTGTCGGAGTTCGACCCGACCCTCTACGGCATGGCCGCCGAGTACGACGAACAGGGCAACTACAAGTACCCCGAGGGCTTCGACCCGGAGACGAACGAGTGGCTCGAGGGCTTCGAGGCCCAGCGCGAGAAGTGGGAGCGGCAGTACGCCGAGGCCCACGCTCGCTGGGAGGCCCACAAGACGCAGGTCGAGGCCGCGCACAAGGCCGACGCCGAGGCTGCGTCCGGCGCCGGCACGTCGACGTCCTACTCGTCGGCGACCGGTGACCAGCACGGTGACGACCAGCGCAACGCGCCGGCTCCCGCCGAGGGCACCCTCGCCTCCGACGAGGCTCTCGCGGCGCTCCGCGAGAAGCTGACGGGCAACTGAGCCGACGCTCTGACGCCACCGACGCTGTCGCGTCGACGGGGCCCCGGACCACACGGTCCGGGGCCCCGTCGCATGTCCGTCGGCCGCCGGGGCAGCGGCACGGCGTCGGACCACGACCGTTCACCGTCCGGCCGAAAACCGGACGCGTCAAAGCCGCAATCCGTCGCCCCGCTTGGTTACGTTGACGGGGTGCAGTCACCGGCGACAGAGACACCGACCGAGCCGCGCGCACCGGCGGGTCCGCCCCAGCCGGTCGGACCGGCGCCGCGACGCTCGAGCGGCAGGGCGTGGGAGTGGACGCTGGCGGCGCTCCTGCTCCTGCCCAACCTCGTCCTCCTCGTCGTCTTCACCTACCGGCCGCTCCTCGACAACATCCGGCTCTCGTTCACCGACTGGAACATCAGCTCGCCGGTCGCCAACGGCGTGGGCCTGGCCAACTACGTCGAGTGGTTCGGCCGCGACGACACCCGCCTCATCCTGCGCAACACCGTCGTGTTCACGCTGGCGACCGTCGGCATCTCGATGGCGCTCGGGCTCGCCTTCGCCCTGCTGCTCGACCAGCGGCTCAAGGGCCGCAACGTCGTGCGCTCGGTCGTCTTCGCCCCGTTCGTCATCTCCGGGGCCGCCATCGGCATCGCCTTCCAGTTCGTCTTCGACCCGAACTACGGGCTGATCCGCGACCTGCTGGCCCGCTTCGGGGTCACCGTGCCCGACTTCTACCAGCAGCCCGGGTGGGCGCTGTTCATGGTGACCGTCACCTACATCTGGAAGAACCTCGGCTACACCTTCGTCATCTACCTCGCCGCCCTGCAGGGCCGGCGCGCGGACCTCGACGAGGCGGCCGAGATCGACGGCGCGTCGCCCTGGACGCACCTGCGTCGCGTCCTGCTGCCGCAGCTGCGGCCGACGACGTTCTTCCTGTCGATCACCGTGCTGCTCAACTCCGTCCAGGTCTTCGACATCATCAACGTCATGACCCGGGGAGGGCCCGCCGGCAACGGCACGACCACGCTCGTCTACCAGGTGTACCAGGAGACGTTCGTCAACCAGCGCGCCGGGTACGGCGCCACGGTGGCGACGGTCATGTTCCTCATCCTCCTCGCGATCACCGTCATCCAGGTCAGGGTCATGGACAGGGGGCGCACGCCATGAGCACGCCGGCGATCATCGGCACCGTCGACGACGACGAGGTGCGCCCGACACGGGGACTCGGCCGGCGAGGCCGCCGCCGGGAGGCGGCCCACGGCACCGAGACCTCGGCCCACCACCGCGGACCGCTCATGACCGCGCTCGGCTACGCCGGGATGGTGCTCGTCGTCCTCTTCATCGCGGTGCCGCTCTTCTGGATCCTCATCACCTCCTTCAAGGAGCGCGGTGACATCTACGTGCGTCCGGCGCAGTGGTGGCCGCGGCCGGCCACGAGCGCGAACTACCACGACGTGACGACGCGCATCCCGTTCTTCGACTACGTGCGCAACTCGGTCATCATCACCTCGGCCACAGCCGCGGCCAAGATCGTCCTCGGCGTGCTCAGCGCCTACGCCCTGTCCCTGCTGCGGTTCCCCGGACGCGGCGTCGTCTTCCTCGTCGTCATCGCGGCGCTCATGGTGCCGAACCAGATCACGGTCATCAGCAACTACGCCCTCGTCGCACAGCTCGGGTGGCGAAACACCTTCCAGGGCATCATCATCCCGCTCGCCGGGGTCGCCTTCGGCACCTTCCTCATGCGCAACCAGTTCCTCAGCCTGCCGGGGGAGATCATCGAGGCGGCCCGCCTCGACGGCGCCGGCCCGATGAAGCTGTTGTGGCGCGTCGTCATGCCGATGTCCTGGCCGACGCTCGTCGCCTTCTCACTCATCACCGTCGTCAACGAGTGGAACGAGTACCTCTGGCCGTTCCTCATGTCCGACGACGAGAGCACCGCACCGCTGCCGGTCGGCCTGACGTTCCTGCAGAACAACGACGGCGTCACCAACTGGGGCCCGGTCATGGCCGGCACCGTCCTCGCGATGCTGCCGATCCTCGTCCTGTTCCTCTTCCTCCAGCGGCAGATGATCAAGGGCCTCACCGCCGGCGCGGTCAAGAGCTGAGCGGTTCGGGCCGAGCCCGCACGGCCGGACACCGGCCCCACGGATCCCACACCACCACAGGGAAGGCACCTCACGAATGAACGAGTTCTCACGCGACCTGTCCCGGCGCGGCTTCCTCGGCCTCGCCGGCATCGCCGGGGTCGCAGGTCTGGCCGCGTGCGCAGGGACCGGCACGGCTCCCTCGAGCGGCGGCAACGGCGGCGGCGCGAGCAACACCATCGAGTTCTGGAGCAACCATCCCGGAAACAGCAAGCCGGTCGAGCAGCAGATCATCGCGGCGTTCGAGAAGGCGCACGCCGGGCTCAAGGTCAAGCTCGTCGACGCCGGCAAGAACTACGAGGAGGTCGCGCAGAAGTTCAACGCCTCCCTCGCCGGCGGGCAGCTGCCCGACGTCGTCGTCGTCTCGGACGTGACGTGGTTCAACTTCGCCCTCAACAAGCAGCTCACGCCGCTCGACGACCTCCTGTCGGCGGCGAAGGTCGACACGTCCGACTACGTCGACTCGCTCTACAACGACTACAACCTCGAAGACAAGCACTTCGCGTTGCCGTACTCGCGGTCGACGCCGCTCTTCTACTACAACAAGGACCTCTGGAAGGCGGCCGGTCTCGAGGACCGTGGGCCGAAGGACTGGGACGAGTTCCTCACGTGGGCACCGAAGCTCAAGGCCGCTGCCGGTTCGGACAAGATCGTCATGGAGCTGCCCGACGGCTCCAACTACCTCGACTGGGTCTTCCAGAACATCGTCTGGGACTACGGCGGGGCCTACTCGAAGGACTGGACGCCCACCTTCTCCGACCCCGGCACCGTCAAGGCGGGGCAGTACCTGCAGAACCTGGCCAAGCAGGGCTTCCTCAAGCTCTCGAAGGACCCGGCCCCGGACTTCACGGCCGGCATCGTCGCGTGCAGCATGATGTCGACCGGGTCGCTCGGCGGGGTCGCCAAGGACGCGAAGTTCGACGTCGGCACGGCCTTCCTGCCCGGTGACGGCAACTGCCCGACCGGTGGTGCGGGTGTCGGCATCCCGGCGACGATCTCCGACGCGCGCAAGAAGAACGCCCTGACGTTCATCGAGTTCCTCACGAACGCCCAGAACACCGTGACGTTCACGCAGGCGACCGGGTACATGCCGGTGCGCAAGTCCGCCGTGGAGCTGCCGGAGGAGAAGGCGTTCCTCGAGAAGAACCCGAACGCGAAGACGGCGATCGAGCAGCTGCCCAAGACCCGGTCGCAGGACAACGTGCGCGTGCTCCTGCCGGGTGGCGGCGCCCGCATCGGCAAGGCGCTGGACCAGGTCGTGCAGGGCCAGGACGTCGCGACGGTCTTCAAGGGCCTGGACACCGAGAGCCAGCAGGTCTTCGACACCCAGATCAAGAGCAAGCTCGGCGCCTGAGGCGTGCCGGCATGAGGAGCTGTCTCTTATACACATCTGACGCTGCCGACGACGGA
>NZ_JBNDHY010000093.1:0-18578 GCF_056755315.1 Monashia sp. HAY1-2A | reverse complement strand
TCCGTCGTCGGCAGCGTCAGATGTGTATAAGAGACAGGTCTGAGTGAGCAGTGACGTAGCGCCCGGGGTCGAACGGGGTGGTCTAGTGGACGCGGGCCACGCCGGCGTCGTCCGCGCGCTCGGTGCTGGTGCCGGGGCAGCCCTGCGTGCCCGAGCACGACCAACCGGCTGGGGCGAGGTGCGCCGCGCGCGCCGTGTGCGTCGTCGCGGGTCCCGCCGTCACCGGCTCCGCGGCCTTCTCCGGCGGCTCCACCCGCGTCGCGGGCGACGCGGGTTCGGCCGCGTCCGCCAGCCCTGTGTCGTCGGCGATGAGCAACCACGAGACGGCGCCACCGGCCACGAGCAGCACCGCACACACGAGCATCGCGGAGTGGTAGCCGGAGGAGAACACCTCGGGCCGTGCGTAGTCCGCACCCGCGAGCCCGACGGCCGCGGGCAGCGCCGCGACCGCGAGGAGGCTGCCGGCGCGCGCCACGGCGTTGTTGACGCCGCTCGCGACGCCGGCGAACCGGTCCGGGGCGGCGGCGAGCACCGTCGCCGTGAGCGGCGCGACGAGCAGCACCAGCCCGACGCCGAAGACGGTGACGCCGGGAAGCACCCCGGTCCAGTAGGACGAGGACGCGTCGACGCCGGCGAGCAGCAGCGTGCCGACCCCGCACAGGACGGGACCGACGGTCATCGGCAGCCGCGGACCGATGCGCGCCGCCAGCTCACCGCCGCGCGCCGCGAACAGCAACATGAGGACCGTGATGGGCAGCGAGGCCGTGCCCGCCGGCAGCGGCCCCCACCCGAGCACCGTCTGCAGCTGCAGGGTGAGGAAGAAGAAGACCGCGCCCAGCGCCGCGTAGACGAGCAGCGTCATGCCGTTGGCCGCGGTGAACTGCCGCGACGCGAACAGCGACGGAGGCACCATCGGGTGGCGGGTGCGCCGCTCGACGACGACGAAGGCGGTCGCCAGCGCGAGACCGACGGCGGCGACCCCCGCCGTGCCGCCGGCACCGAGGGAGTCGTGCTCGATGAGCGCGTAGGTCGTGACGCCGAGGGCGAGCGTCGCGAGAAGCGCCCCGGTGACGTCGAAGGTGTGGTCGGCCTCGGCGTCCCGGGTCTCGGGGACGGCAGCGAGGGCGATCCACACGGTCAGGACGCCGAGCGGCACGTTGAGCAGGAACGCCCACCGCCAGCTCGCGTACTCGACGAGCCATCCGCCGACGAACGGGCCGACGGCCGCGGCGATGCCACCCAGCCCGGACCACGCGCCGATGGCCTTCGCGCGGTCGTCGTGCCGGAACGTCGACTGGATCATCGCCAGGCTGCCCGGGGTGAGCAGGGCGCCACCGACGCCCTGGAGGACCCGCGCCGCGATGAGCTGGCCGGGGGACTGGGCCAGGCCGCAGGCCGCGGAGGCCAGCGTGAACCACACGACTCCGACGACGAAGACGCGACGGCGGCCGTAACGGTCACCGAGGGAGCCACCGAGCAGGATCAGGGACGCGAGCGCCAGCAGGTAGCCGTTCGAGATCCATTGCAGCGCAGCGAGGTCGGCGGACAGGTCGTGCCCGATGCGCACGAGTGCGACGTTGACGACCGTGCCGTCGAGCATGGCCATGCCCGACCCGAGGACCGCCGCGGTGACGACGAGCCGTCCCGTCCGGGTCCCGAGCGTCAGGCCTCCTGCCGGAGCGTCGGTGGTCACGACCGGCTCGGCGGACGGGTCATCGCCAGCACGTCGAGGGCGTCGTCGAGCTGCTCCTCGGTCAGCTTTCCGTCCGCGACATGACCCTGGTCGATGACGACGTCGCGGATCGTCCGCCGCTCGCGCACCGCCTGCTTGACCACGGCCGCCGCAGCCTCGTAGCCGATGTACCGGTTGAGCGGCGTGACGACCGACGGCGAGCCCTCGGCCAGCGCGCGGGCGTGCTCCACCTCGGCCGTGATGCCCTCGACGCAGCGGTCGGCGAGCAGCCGCGCGGTCGAGGCGAGCAGGGTCAGCGACTCGAGGACGTTCTTGGCCAGGACCGGCAGCATGACGTTGAGCTCGAAGTTGCCGGCCGCGCCCGCGGTGGTCACGGTGACGTCGTTGCCGATGACCTGCGCGCACACCATGAGTGTCGCCTCGGGCACGACGGGATTGACCTTGCCCGGCATGATGCTGGACCCGGGCTGCAGGTCGGGCAGGTGGATCTCCCCGAGGCCGGTTCGGGGGCCGGAGGACATCCACCGCAGGTCGTTGCAGATCTTCGTCAGGCCCACGGCCACGACCTTGAGGGCACCCGACAGCTCGACGACGGCGTCCTGGGTCGACTGGGCCTCGAAGTGGTTCTCGGCCTCGCGGAACTCGATCCCGATGTCGGCCGACACCCGCTCGATGACCGCCGCCGCGAAACCCGGCGCCGCGTTGATGCCGGTCCCGGCGGCGGTGCCACCCAAGGGCAGCTCCGCGGTCGCGCGGGCCGCGTGCCGGACGCGTTCGGCGCCGAGCTCGACCTGCCGGCGGTACCCGCCGAACTCCTGGCCGAGGGTCACGGGGACGGCGTCCATGAGGTGCGTGCGTCCGGGCTTGACGACGTCGGCAAACTCGGCCTCCTTGCCGCCGAGCGCCGTGGCGAGGTGCTCGAGGGCCGGGACCAGGTCGGTCAGGGCGGCCTCGGTGGCGGCGATCCGCAGGGCGCTGGGGAAGGTGTCGTTGCTCGACTGGCCGGCGTTGACGTGGTCGTTGGGATGCACGCCGAGTCCCGAGGACAGGTGGGCCAGGCGCGCGACGACCTCGTTGACGTTCATGTTCGTCGAGGTGCCCGAACCGGTCTGGAAGACGTCGACCGGGAACTGGTCGTCGTGCTCGCCCCGGGCGACCTCGTCGGCGGCAGCTGCGACGGCCCGGGCCATCGGTGCCTCGAGGACGCCGAGGTCCGCGTTCACCCGCGCCGCCGCGGCCTTGAGCCGGGCGAGGGCGTGCACGACGCCCGACGGGACCGGTTGGCCGCTCACCGGGAAGTTCTCGACGGCCCGGGCCGTCTGGGCACCCCACAGGGCATCGGCGGGCACCTGGACCTCGCCCATCGAGTCGTGCTCGGTCCGGTACGCCTGGCTCGCGTCAGTCATGCCCCCCATCATGCGCGCCCGGCCCGGGCCGTGGCGCGGCAACGGGGTCGGTCAGCGGGGGCAGTCGTCGGCCGGCACCGGACGCGGCTCGCGAGCCTGCCCCCGACCGCCGGCGTCCGTCGCCTCCGTCGCCTCCGTGGCCTGCACGCCCTCGGGAGCCTCCCTACCGTCCCCGGCCCGGGTGGCCCGGGTCGCGCGTCGCGTGGCCCGGACGCTGAGCAGGGAGTCGGTCGTCAGGAGCAGCAGGGCCACCCAGACGATGCCGAAGCCCACCCACCGCTCGGCCGGCAGGTGCTCGCCGAGCAGGAGCACCGCGCAGAGCAGCTGCATGACCGGGGTGATGAACTGGATGAGGCCGATCGTCACGAGGGGGACGCGCCGGGCCGCGGCGGCGAAGCACAGCAGCGGAACTGCCGTGACGACACCGGACAGCACGAGCAGGGTCGTGTGGACGGCACCGTGGTGGCCGAACGCGAGGCCGCCGTGGCCCGCGACGAGCCCGAGCGTCACCGCGGCGATGGGCGCGAGCACGACCGTCTCGACGGTGAGCCCGTGCAGGGCCTCCAGGCTCGCCCCGAGCTTCTTCTTCGTCAGCCCGTAGAGGGAGAACGAGCCGGCCAGGGCCAAGGCGACCCACGGCACGTGTCCGCCGGCGACACCGAGGAACACGGCGGCCGCGACGCCGATGCCGACGGCCGCCCACTGGAGCGCCCGCAGCCGCTCGCGGAGCACGACCACACCGAGCGCGACCGTGACGAGCGGGTTGAGGAAGTAGCCGAGGGCCGCCTCGCTCGTGTTGCCGGCCACGACGGCGGCCACGTACACGACCCAGTTGACGGCGATGAGCACCGCGGCCACCGCGAGCCCGACGAGCAGCCGGGGCCGACGCAGCAGCGGAGCGACCCAGCCGACGTCGCGGCGGGCGAGCAGGACGAGCGCGCAGACCAGCAGGGTCCACAGGATGCGGTGGGCGAGGATCTCCCAGGCGCCTGCGGGGCGCAGCGCGTCGAAGTAGAGCGGGAACAGTCCCCAGAGGCCGTACGCCGCGAACCCGAGGACGGTGCCCCGGCCGGTCTCGCCCTCGGGAGAGCCGAGCGCGAGCCCACCTGCGCGGGCCGCCACGGGCCGTCGCGCAGGAAGACCCCCAGACGGAAGCCCGGACGGGCGCGACCTCACAGCCGGCCCGGCGACGCGGCGTGCAGCGACCTCACGCGGTCGTGGGCTCGCCCACGGTCCACGTGTCGCGGCCGGCGAGGAGGGCGTCGATGTCGGCGTCGGTGACCGGCGTCGTGCGGGCCGAGGCGACCTGCTCGCGCAGCCGGTCGTCGTAGGTCGGGCGTGAGACGTTGCGGAAGACTCCCATCGGCACGTGGCCGAGGTCGGGGGAGTCGAGGCGGGAAAGGGCGAAGGCACCCGACGGGTCGGTGGCTCCGGCGTCGTGGACGACGACCCGCGCGGGGTCCGCCTCGGCACGCGGCACGACCGACAGCGAGCCGCGGTCGTCGCGCACGACGACGCTCTCGGCGGTGCCGACCTCCTGCCCGTCGACGAGGTGCAGGATGCGAGCCGCGGCCTCGGTGCGGTCCTTGAGGACGTCGAAGACGCCGTCGTTGAAGATCGGGCAGTTCTGGTAGATCTCGACGAACGCCGACCCGCGGTGCTCGGCCGCCGCGCGCAGCACCGCCGTCAGGTGCTGGCGGTCGGAGTCCATGGTTCGGGCGACGAAGCTCGCCTCGGCGCCGAGCGCGAGCGACACCGGGTTGAACGGGGTGTCGAGCGAGCCGAGCGGCGTCGACTTGGTCACCTGGCCGACCTGCGACGTCGGCGAGTACTGGCCCTTCGTCAGCCCGTAGATCTCGTTGTTGAACAGCAGGATCTTGAGGTTGACGTTGCGGCGCAGCGCGTGGATGAGGTGGTTGCCACCGATCGACAGGGCGTCGCCGTCACCGGTGACGACCCATACCGAGAGGTCCTCGCGTGTGGCGGCCAGGCCCGTGGCGATGGCGGGGGCGCGGCCGTGGATCGAGTGCATGCCGTACGTGTCGAGGTAGTACGGGAAGCGCGAGCTGCACCCGATGCCGGAGACGAAGACGATGTTCTCGCGGCGCAGCCCGAGCTCGGGCAGGAAGCCCTGCACGGCGGCGAGGATCGCGTAGTCGCCGCACCCCGGGCACCAGCGCACCTCCTGGTCGGAGGTGAAGTCCTTCTTCGTCAGGGCCTCGCCCTCGCCGAGGCGCGGGACGCCGGCGGTGCCGAGGGCGGGCATGCCCAGGTCGATGCTCACTTCGCGGTCTCCTTCACGCGTGCGTCGGTGCCGTGGGCCGTGCCGTTCCCGTGGGCGTCAGGGGTGGCGGCGCCCACGGCACCGGCCGCACCGGCACCGGCGGGGTCGCCCGCGCCGGCGGCGGGGCGCGTCGACGCGGAGGCCGCGGCCACGACGTCGGCCAGCTCGCGGGCCTGGAACGGCAGGCCCCGCACCGACGTGTGCGACTCGACGTCGACGAGGTACTTCGCGCGCAGCAGCAGGGCCAGCTGGCCGAGGTTCATCTCGGGGACGATGACGCGGTCGTAGCCGCGCAGCACCTCGCCGGTGTTGGCGGGGAACGGGTTGAGGTGACGCAGGTGGGCCTGGGCGACCCGGGCGCCCCGAGCCCGGGCCTCGCGCACGCCGGCGGCGATCGGGCCGTACGTCGAGCCCCAGCCGAGGACGAGGACGTCCGCGTCACCGGTCGGGTCGTCGACCTCGAGCGGCGCGACGGTGTCGGCGATCCCGTCGATCTTGGCTTGGCGCAGGCGCGTCATGTGGTCGTGGTTGTCGGGGTCGTAGGAGATGTTGCCCGTGACGTCGGCCTTCTCGATGCCGCCGACGCGGTGCTCGAGGCCCGGCGTTCCCGGCACGGCCCACGGCCGCGCGAGCGTCTCGGGGTCGCGCAGGTACGGATGGAAGACCGGGGCGCCCGCGGCGTCGGTGGCGTTGGGCTCGGTGGCGTGCTCGACGGTGAGGTCGGGCAGCTCGGCCGTCCGCGGCAGGCGCCACGGCTCGGACCCGTTGGCGAGGTAGCCGTCGGACAGGACGATGACGGGGGTGCGGTACGTCGTGGCGATGCGGACGGCCTCGAGGGCGACGTCGAAGCAGTCCGCGGGCGTGGCGGGGGCGACGACGGCCACCGGGGACTCGCCGTTGCGCCCGAACATCGCCTGGAGCAGGTCGGCCTGCTCGGTCTTGGTCGGCAGGCCGGTCGAGGGCCCACCGCGCTGGATGTCGCAGATGACGAGCGGCAGCTCGAGCGAGACCGCGAGGCCGATGGTCTCGGCCTTGAGCGCCAGGCCCGGGCCGGAGGTGGTCGTGACGCCGAGCGCGCCACCGAAGCTCGCCCCGAGCGCCGCGCCGACGCCGGCGATCTCGTCCTCGGCCTGCATCGTCGCGACGCCGTAGCGCTTGAGACCGGCGAGGGTGTGCAGGATGTCGGAGGCGGGCGTGATCGGGTAGGAGCCGAGGAAGAGCGGCAGGCCGGCGCGGTGGGCTGCCGCGACGAGACCGAGCGACAGCGCGACGTTGCCGGTGACGTTGCGGTACGTGCCGGCGCGCATCCGGGCCGGGGCGACCTCGTAGGCGACGGCGAAGTCCTCGGTCGTCTCGCCGTAGTTGAACCCGGCGTGCAGCGCGGCGAGGTTCGCCTCGAGGATCTCCGGCTTGTCGGCGAACTTGCCCTTGAGGAACGCCTCGGTGCCGTCCATCGGCCGCGTGTAGAGCCAGGACAGCAGGCCGAGGGCGAACATGTTCTTGGCCCGCTCCTTCTCCTTGCGGGTCAGGTCGGTGAAGGACGCGAGCGCCTCGACCGTGATCGAGGTCAGGGCCACCGGGTGCACGTGCCACGAGGCGAGGGAGCCGTCCTCGAGCGGGTTCTGCGTGTAGCCGACCTTCGACAGGTTGCGCTTCGAGAACTCGTCGGTGTTGACGATGAGGGTGGCGCCGCGCGGCAGGTCGCGCAGGTTGGCCTTGAGCGCCGCCGGGTTCATCGCCACGAGGACGTCCGGCGCGTCGCCCGGTGTCAGGACGGTGTGGTCGGCGAAGTGCAGCTGGAAGCTGGACACGCCGGGCAGCGTGCCCTGGGGTGCGCGGATCTCGGCGGGGAAGTTCGGCAACGTCGACAGGTCGTTGCCGAGCAGCGCGGTCTGTGACGTGAAGCGGTCACCGGTCAGCTGCATGCCGTCGCCGGAGTCCCCGGCGAACCGTATGACCACGCGGTCGAGCTGCTGGACCTTCTTGGTGCTCATGCTCTGCGACGTCCTCGAACTTCCTACGATCCACGGCCCGGGGCAGCGCGCGGCGGGCTTCTTCCATGCTATGTCGCACACGGGCGCAGTTTGTGCAGGTGCCAGAACGTGGACCCGCCCAATCGGGCCGAGGCGCGCACCCGCACCGTGCCGCTCGACTGCCGGCATGGATAGGCTGGCCGACATGTCCGGGTACGTGGCCGTCGCAGCGGTGCTCGCCGCCGGCGTCGTCCTCGTGACCGCCGCGATGCTGGCCCGCCGGCTCCTCGCCCCGCGCGCCCCGCTGGCGGCCAAGCTGACGACGTACGAGTCCGGCGTCGACCCGGTCGGCGAGGGCTGGGCCCAGACCAAGGTGCGCTACTTCGTCTTCAGCTTCCTCTACGTCGTCTTCGCCGTCGACGCCATCTACCTGTTCCCGTGGGCGCTCGTGCTGCGCGACGCGTCGATCGGCCGGGCGAGCCTCGTCGAGATGGGCGTCTTCATCGGCGTCATCGTCCTCGGTCTCGCGCACGCCGCCCGCCGCGGCCTCCTGAGGTGGGTGTGATGGCGGCCCGCGAGCCGGGAGGTCCCGTGGACCTGCCGATGCCGACCGTCCCGTCGGCGCAGGCCCCGGTGCAGATGGGCGTGCTGGGCGCGTACGCGCCGCGTCCGGTCAAGGTCGTCCTCAACTGGGGCCGGCGCTACTCCCTGTGGGTCTTCAACTTCGGGCTGGCCTGCTGCGCCATCGAGTTCATCGCTGCGTCGATGGGACGGCACGACTTCATCCGGCTCGGCGTCATCCCCTTCGCGCCCGGTCCGCGGCAGGCCGACCTCATGGTCGTGTCCGGCACCGTCACCGACAAGATGGCCCCGGCCATCCGCCGCCTCTACGACCAGATGCCCGAGCCGAAGTACGTCATCTCCTTCGGTGCCTGCTCCAACTCGGGCGGCCCGTACTGGGACTCCTACTCGGTCACCAAGGGCGTCGACCAGGTGGTGCCCGTCGACGTCTACGTGCCGGGGTGCCCACCGCGCCCGGAGGCCCTGCTGCACGGCATCATCCGCCTCCAGGAGCAGATCGCCGACGAGCGCCTCTCGGCCCAGCGCATCCGCGGCCGGTACGCCGGCAACCGCGTCGCCAGCGCCGGTGACGTCCGCCGACCGCTGCTGTCGCGCCCGCGTCGCCGGGGGCCCGGCGCATCCGGTCGCGGCCCGTCCGGCGCCGGCGCACCCGCCACCCCCCGCACGTCCGGCACGTCCGGCACGTCCGGCACGTCCGGCACATCCGGTACGTCCGGTACCGGTGGGACGACGGGGGCCGGCCGATGATCACCGCCGACCCGCGCGACGTCCCGGTCGACGACTGGGCCGGCGCGGTCCTCGAGCTGCGCGAGCAGGGCTACCGGTACTTCGACTGGCTGACCGCCGTCGACGAGACCGACCGCGACGACGCACCCGGCTTCGACGTCGTGTGCCACCTGCTCGACCCGTCGAGGCCCGGCGCGGCCACCGGCGTCCTCGTGCGCACCCGCGCGCCCGAGGGACGTGCCGTCCCCTCGCTGACACCGGTCTTCGCGGGCGCCGCGTGGCACGAGCGCGAGACCCACGAGATGTTCGGCATCGACTTCGACGGCTTCGACGACGGCACCGGGCTCGGGCTGCGCCCGCTCCTGCTGCCCGAGGGCTTCGAGGGCACGCCGCTGCGCAAGTCGTTCGTGCTGGCGGCCCGCGCGTCCAAGCCGTGGCCGGGTGCCAAGGAGCCGGGGGAGGGCCACGACAGCGCCCGCGCCCCCGGTCGCCGCCGCGTGCAGGCACCGGGCGTG
This sequence comes from Monashia sp. HAY1-2A, assembly GCF_056755315.1. Taxonomy (NCBI): domain Bacteria; kingdom Bacillati; phylum Actinomycetota; class Actinomycetes; order Micrococcales; family Intrasporangiaceae; genus Intrasporangium; species Monashia sp. HAY1-2A. Next base: position 9,399 of record NZ_JBNDHY010000093.1, on the reverse strand, counting down.
CCCGGACCCGAGTGGGGTCCGCGATGACGCTCGCCCCCTGGCTCGAGGTCGTGCTGCGTGCCGTCGCCGTGCTCGTCGCCTTCCTCGTGCTGCCGCTGCTCGTCGGCCAGACCGAGCACAAGGTCATGGCACACATGCAGGGCCGGCTCGGGCCGATGTACGCCGGCGGGTTCCACGGCTGGGCCCAGCTAGTCGCCGACGGCGTCAAGTTCGTCCAGAAGGAGGACGTCACGCCGGCGCGGGCCGACCGGTGGGTGTTCCGCCTCGCGCCGTTCGTCGCGCTCGTGCCCTATCTCGTCGCGCTGGCCGTCGTACCGCTGTCGCCGGACGTCGTCGGGGCCGACGTCGAGGCCAGCGTCGTGCTCGTCCTCGCGGCCGTCGGCGTCGGCGTCGTCGGCACGCTCATGGCCGGCTGGGCCTCGGCCAACAAGTACTCGCTGCTCGGCGCGATGCGTGCGGCCGCGCAGCTCGTCTCCTACGAGCTGCCGCTCGTGCTGTCGGTCGCGTCGGTCGCGCTCGCGGCCGGCACACTCTCGGTCGTCGGCATCGCCGAGGCGTGGTCGCCGTGGTGGCTGCTCTGGCAGCTGCCGGGCATGGTCGTCTTCCTCGTCGCCGCGCTCGCCGAGCTGCAGCGCCCTCCGTTCGACATGCCGGTCGCCGACTCCGAGATCGTCTTCGGGGCCTTCACCGAGTACACCGGCCTGCGGTTCGCCTTCTTCCTGCTCGCCGAGTACGCCGGCATCGTCGTCTTCTCGCTGCTGTTCGCCGTGCTGTTCCTCGGCGGCTGGGCCGGCCCGCTCGAGGGGCCTCTCGGCTGGCTGTGGACCCTGCTCAAGGGCTTCCTCGTCGCCGTCGTCGTCATCTGGCTGCGGGTCTCGTGGCCGCGGATGCGGGAGGACCAGCTGCAGCGGCTGGCCTGGGTGTGGCTCGTGCCGCTGTCACTGCTCCAGCTGGCGCTGACCGCCGTCGGCGTGGTGATGGTCCGATGAGCGCCCCGACCCGACCCGAGGGGGTGACCCGCCGTGGGTGACGGCATCGTCCCCGGCCTCGTCAGGGGCCTCGCGCAGACGGCCCGCACGATGACCCGCCGCAGTCACACGGTGGAGTATCCCGACGTCGCGCCGGCGCTGCCCCCGCGCTCGCGGGGCGTCATCGCGCTGACCGAGGAGAACTGCACGTCGTGCATGCTCTGCGCGCGCGAGTGCCCCGACTGGTGCATCTACATCGACTCCCACAAGGAGGAGGTCCCGCCGACGACGCCCGGTGGCAGGGCCCGGCAGCGCAACGTCCTCGACCGGTTCGCCATCGACTTCTCGCTGTGCATGTACTGCGGCATCTGCATCGAGGCCTGCCCGTTCGACGCGCTGCACTGGAGCCCCGAGTTCGAGTACGCCGAGCTCGACATCCGCGACCTGCTCCACGAGAAGGACCGCCTCGGCGCGTGGATGGCCACGGTCCCGCCTCCGCCCGCGCTCGACCCCGGCAGCGCCGAGCCCGCCGAGGTCGCGGCGTCCTCGCGCCCGGCCCGCGGGGCGCGCGGCGCGGGAGCCGCCGGCGCCGCCGGCGCCGCGGGTCCCGGCGATCGCGCCGGCGCTGCGCGCGCAGGCGCGGCGACGCGTCCGACGCGGGTCCGGCCCGCGCGCGACACCACGCCCGGGGCCGACGCGCCGGGCACCGTCGCGCCGACCCGTCGGATGCCGGCCGTCGGCACTGCCGGCAGCGCCGGGAGCGCCGGCACCGACGACGCCGTGGACGCCGTGGACGCCGCGGCGACCGCGTCCCGCAGCGGCGACGAGACGCAGGTGCTGCCGACCTCCTCGACGCCCGAGACGCCGTCGGGCACGGGCGACGAGACGCAGGTGCTGCCGACGTCCTCGACGCCGGAGGCCCCCGACGAGGAGGGCCGCGCGTGACGACCCGCGACATCGTGTTCGCCGCCGTCGGCGCGATCACGGGCCTCACGGCGCTGCTCGCCGTCACGACGCGTCACGTGGTGCACGCGGCCCTGTGGCTGCTGGTGTCGCTCGGCTCGCTCGCCGGGTGCTACCTCGTGCTCGGCCAGGAGCTCGTCGGACTCGTGCAACTGCTCGTCTACGTGGGCGCGGTCGTCGTCCTCGTGCTCTTCGCGCTCATGCTGACCCGGGCGCCGATCGGTCCGCACGCCGAGATCGACACCCCGGCCTGGCAGCGCGTGGTCGGCGCCCTCCTCGGGGCGGCCACGGCGGTCCTGCTTGGGGCGCTGCTCCTGCCGCTCTTCTCCGGGGCCACCGCCTCGCTCGACGACGCGCCCTCGGCGACCCCGCGCATCGCCCAGGCCGTGTTCGGCACGTGGGTGTGGCCGTTCGAGCTGCTGTCGGTGCTGCTGCTCGTGGCACTCGTCGGAGCCTTCGCGGTGTCGCGCCTCGTGCTCGAGCGCGGACGCGTCGACGCGGTCGCCGCCGAGCGCGCGCGTCGCCCGGGGTCGGGGGCCGCCTCGTGATCCACCTCGAGCTGCCCGTCCTCCTCGTCGCCCTGCTCGCGGGCGCCGGCGTCTTCGGCATCCTCGCCCGGCGCAACGCCGTGCTCGTGCTCATCGGCGTCGAGCTCGTCCTCAACGCGGCGAACCTCCTTCTCGTGACGGCTGGTTCGCGTTCGGGGTCCCCGCTCGCGGCAGGCGCCGTGCTGACGCTCTTCGTCATCACCATCGCGGCGGCCGAGGTCGTCGTCGCGCTCGCCATCGTGCTCGTGCTCTTCCGCACGACGGGCCATGTCGACCTGACGCACGTGCCCGACCTCGACGACGGACCGGAGCCCGACGACCTGGAGGACGGCGCCGACGAGCCGTACGCATCGGCCGGGAGCGGCGCGCGCGGCGCCTCCGATGCGCGCGGCGCCTCCGATGCGCGCGGCGCCTCCGATGCGCGCGGCGCCTCCGATGCGCACGGCCAGGCCGGCGAGCCCGCTGCGGCGGGGCCGGAGGTGCGGTCATGAGCTGGGTCGTGCGGATGATCGTCGTCGTCCCGGCGCTCGCCGCCCTGGCCGGTCTGCTCGTGCACCGGCAGCGTCGGGTGTCGGGCGGCGTCGCGGTCGGCGCGTCGACCCTCGTCGCGGTCCTCGCGCTGCTCCAGTGGGTCGCCCCGACGCGCACCGCCGACATCGGCACCTTCGGTGCGCTGCCCCTGGGTGACCTCGCCGCGCCCCTGCACCTGCTGTCCGACCGGGTCTCGGGCCTCGTGTCCTTCGTCGTGGCGCTCGTCGTCCTCGGCATCCAGGTGTTCACGGTCTGGTACCTCGGCGACGACCCGCGCTACGGGCGCTTCGCCGCGTCGGTGTCGTTGTTCGCCGCCGGGATGCTCCTCGTCGTCCAGGCCTCCGACCTCGTCCTGATGCTCGTCGGCTGGGAGGTCATGGGCTGGTGCTCGTGGCTGCTCATCGGCCACGACAGCGAGCGGCCGGCGGCCCGGCGCGCCGCCTACAAGGCGTTCCTCGTGACGCGGGTCGCCGACATCGGCATGGTCGTGGGGATCGTCGCCCTCTCGGTCCGGGCCCGCAGCACCGACCTGCTCGCCGTGATCTCCGCGACCGGCCACACCACCGCGCTGACCGTCGGCCTCATCGGCGTGGCCGTCGGGGTCGCCGGCAAGTCCGGCCTCGTCCCGTTCCACGACTGGCTGCCCGACGCCATGGAGGGCCCGACGCCGGCCTCGGCCCTCATCCACGCCGCGACGATGGTCGCGGCCGGCACGTACGTCATCGCAAGGCTCTTCTCCCTCTACGCCGGACACGACGGCGCGCGGACCCTGCTCGCGGTCCTCGCGGCGGTGACGATGGTCTACGCCGCCCTGCTCGCCCTCGTGCAGACCGACCTCAAGCGGATGCTCGCCTACTCGACCCTCAGCCAGGTCGCCATCATGCTCTCGGCGCTGGCCGCCGCACCGCACGACCTCGGTCCCGGGGCCGGCCTGTCGCACCTGATCGGACACGCGTTCTTCAAGGCGCTGCTCTTCCTCGCGGCCGGGTGGCTGGCGGTGCTGGCCGGTGCAACCGCCCTCGTCACGCTCCGCGGTCGGCTGCGCGGCACCGGCGCGCTGCGGTGGTCGACCGGCATCGGCCTCGCCGCGCTCGCCGGGGTGCCGCCCCTCGTCGGCTTCGTCAGCAAGGACACCGTCATCGACGCCGCACTCGAGGGGGAGGGTGTCGGCGCGACGATCGTCGTCGTCGCCCTCTTCGTCACTGTCGTGCTCACCGCCGCGTACTGCACCCGCGCCTGGCTGCTGCTCGACACCCCGGTGGCCGGTGCCGTCGCCGGACCGGCACCCCTCCCCGACACCGTCGAGGCCGCCCACCCCGCAGCGACGCCCGACGCCGTGGTCGCCGAGGAGGACGTCGCCGTCGTCACGACCGCCGACAGCGCGGACGACGCGGAGGTCGAGCGGGTCCACGCCCACGGGCACAGGGCGATCACCCTGCCCGCTGCCATCGTCGTGTCGGCGCTCGCAGCGCTGACCGTCCTCGGCGCCCTCCTGCTCACCGGGATGCGTGGTGGCGTCCACATCGGTCTGCTCAGTGCCCTGCTGTCGGTCCTCCTCGTCGTCGGGGCGGCCTTCGCGGTGTGGTCGCTGAGCGACCGGGGTCGCGTCGACGTCGCCGACCACGTCCCGGCGCGCCTGCGCGAGAACGCGGTTCGCGGCTTCGGCGTCGACACGGCCTACGTCGCCTTCGGCCGGATGGTCACGGCGGCCGCACGTCTCGTCGTGGCCCTCGACCGCGACGTCGTCGACGCCTACCCGCGTGCCACCGCCGTCGTCGTCCGTGGCGTCGGGCGCCTCGGTGACCGCGCCCACCGGGGCGTGCCGTCGGGTGCCCTCGTCGCCGTGCTCGTCGGTGCCGTCTCGGTGGCCGTCCTGGGGGTGGCCGCGTGGCGCTGACGCTGATGCTGCTCGTGCCGCTGCTCGCGGCCATCGCCCTCGTCGCGATCCCGGGCGAGTCGCGAGCCGAACGGGGCATCGCCCTCGGCGCCTCGGTCGTCACCGCGGTCCTCGCCGTGGTCGTCGTCGCCACCCGCGCCGAGGTCGACGCACCGTGGATCCGGTCCCTCGGTGTGCGATGGCACTTCGGCGTCGACGGCGTCTCGGCGGCGCTCGTGCTGCTGACCGCCCTGCTGACGGTGGGCCTCGTCGCGCACGCGCTCTCGGGTCCGATCCCCAAGGGAGGCAGCGGCTCGACGTTCCTCGGGTGCATCCTCCTCGTCGAGACCGGCGCGCTCGGCACGTTCCTGGCCCGCGACGCCATCCTCTTCTTCATCGCCTTCGAGGTCGTCCTCGTGCCGATGTGGGTGCTCATCCGTCGGTTCGGCGACGACCACGTGCGCGACGAGGCCCGGGCCGACGCGGCCGGCCGGTTCGTGCTGTTCACCGTCCTCGGCTCGACGCTGATGCTGATCGGCATCCTCCTGCTCGTGCACCACCAGGGCACGTCCGACCTCGCGGTCCTCGCCGCCCGGCACGGCGCCGGGCTGGCCCGGCCGCTCGAGGTCGCCGTGGCCGCCGTCCTCCTCGTCGGGCTCGGCATCAAGGTGCCGCTCTGGCCGCTGCACACGTGGCTCCCGTCGGCGCACACCATCGCGCCCACCGCAGGGTCGGTGCTGCTCGCCGCCGTCCTGCTCAAGATGGGGACCTACGGCATCGTGCGCCTCGTCGTCGCCACCGTGCCGGCCGGCGTCGCCGCGCTCGCGCCCGTGCTCGCCCTCCTCGGCGTCGTCGGCATCCTCTGGGGAGGCCTCGCCTGCCTCGTCGAACGCGACCTCAAGCGGCTCATCGCCTACAGCTCGGTGGCGCACATGGGCTTCGTCGCCCTCGCCCTCGCCTCCGGCAGCGAGACCGGGTTGCAGGCCGCCCTCTTCGGCAACATCGCGCACGGCGTCGTCTCGGCGCTGCTGTTCGTCGTCGTCGGCGAGCTCAAGGAGCGCTGGGGCTCCGCCGACCTGCGGGTGGCCCGGGCGGCCCTGCGCGACAACGCTCCTCGCCTCGGTGGCGCCCTCGTCCTCGGTCTCGCCGGGGCGCTCGGGCTGCCCGGGCTCATCAGCTTCTGGGGCGAGTTCCTCGCGCTGTACGCGACGTGGTCACCCGCCGACGGCCGGCCGGTCGCCCTGCTCCGGGTCTGCGTCGTGCTCGGCGCCGTCGGCCTGGCGCTCGCGGCCGCCTACTCGTTGCGGGTGGCCCGCATCGTCTGGGCCGGTGAGGGCAGCGACGCGGCGACCGGTTCTGCGGCGGTCGCCGTCGCCGACGCCCAGGGCATCCGGTGGGCCGTCATGGTGACGCTCGTCGTGGTCATCGTCGTGCTCGGTGTCGCGCCGCACCTGCTCCTGTCGCTGTCCGCCGCCGCGGCCGGCGGGCTGCTCACCGGTACGGGGGTGGCGCCGTGAAGGGGCTGAGCCTCGACCTCGCCGTCCTCCTGCCGGCGCTCGTCCCGCTGGGCTGCGCGCTGCTCGTGCTCGTCGCCGACCTGGTCGTGCCGACGCTGCGGCGGCTGCCGTGGGGCGTGGCGGCGCTCGCGTCCGTGGGGACGGCCCTGGCGACGGTGCCCGGCCTCGCGAGCGGCGACACCCGGACCACCCTGTGCCTGGCGCCGCCGTCCGGCTCGGCGCTGCCCACGGTCGAGGGACTGCCTGCGTCGTGCTTCTGGGAGGCCGACGCCCTGACCGGCGCGCTCCAGATCGCGGCGGGGGCCGCCGCCCTCCTCTGCGTCCTGCTGGCGTGGCCGCGGCGCGGCCGGAGGCCCGGGTCGTCCGCGCCGTCCCGGTCGTCCGCGCCCGAGCCGGCCTCCGAACCGGTGCAAGTCGTGCTCCTGCTCGCCGCCCTGGCCGCCACGGTCGTCGTGGCGGCCAGCCGCGACGTCGGCACGTGGCTGGTCGCCCTCGAGCTCGCGACCCTGCCGGTCGTCGTCCTCGTCGCGCTGTCCGGGCGGCGCTCGGCCGTCGCCGGGGCGACCCAGCTGCTCGTCACGTCGCTCGTGTCATTCGCCCTGCTCACCCTCGGTGTCGCGCTCTGGTATGCGGCCACCGGCAGCCCCTTCCTGACCCCCGACGCCGCGCTGTCCACGGGCGGCGCGTTCCAGACCGCCCCGGGCTCCCCGACGTCGGTGGTCTTCCCCTCGGTGTCGGCCGGGGTCGTCTCCCTGGCGACCGTTCTCGTGCTGGCCGGGGTGGGCTTCAAGCTCTCGCTCGTGCCGTTCCACGCGTGGACCCCCACCGCCTACGCCGGCGCACCGCTGCCGATCGCGACGTTCCTGGCGACCGTGTCGAAGATCGCCGCGCTCGCCGCCCTGCTCGTCGTCCTGCGGGCGGTCTCGGTGCTCGGCACGCCCGCTCTGTCGTCGATCGCCCTGCTCGCCGCGCTGAGCATGACCGTCGGCAACGTCCTGGCGCTGCGGCAGGACGACGTCGTGCGCCTCCTGGCCTGGTCGACGGTCGCCCAGGCGGGCTGGGTGATCCTGCCGCTCGTGAGCATCTCGGCCCTCGGGGTCGGGGCGAGCGCGACCTACCTGCTCACCTACGTCGCCGCGACGCTCGTCGCCTTCGCGGTCGTGGCCGTGACCGTCCGCGAGCGGCCCGCCGACGGCCGTGTCCTCGCCGGGTACGAAGGCCTGTGGCGCCGCAGCCCGTGGCGTGCCGGGGCGCTCGCCCTCGCGCTCACGTCGCTGGCGGGACTGCCACCGGGCGTCATCGGCCTCGTCGGCAAGGTCGTGGCCCTGCGACCGGTCGTCGCCGAGGGATGGGTGTGGCTCGCCGCCATCGCGGCGGCCAACGCTGTGCTCGGCGTGGCCGTGTACCTGCGCTGGCTGCGACCGGTCGTGTCCTCTCCGGACACGTCGGGAGCGCTGGCGGCGGCGGAGGCGTCGGGCGCCTCGGACGGGCCGGGTGCCTCGAGTGCCTCGGGCGCGCCGGGCGCCTCGGACCCGCCGGGCTCGGCGTCGGGGCCTCGCCGTGGCGGCGGGGTGGCCGTGGCCGGGCTGGTTCTCGCGGCGGCCGTGCTCGTCGTCGTCAGCGTCCAGCCGGACGTCCTGCTGCGCCTGCTCGGCTGACCCGGGCCTCGACGCCGTCGAGGATGACCTGGAGTCCGAAGTGGTGGGCCCGCACCGCGTCGCGGGCCGCGCCCTGCTCGGTGCCGGCGGCGGTGCCGACCCGCGAGGCGAGCGGGTAGCGACCGGCGACGTCGAGCTCGGCCAGCCGGGACCCCTCCCGCTCCCACCACTGTTCGGGTGACTCCCGGGCCCGCTCCTGACCGGCCTGTCGAAGCGCGCGAGCACTGGCCCGGACGTGGTCGAGGACGAGCGTGAGGACGGCGTCACGGGTGACGTCGTCGAGCGGCAGCGCCGCGACGGCACCGAGCTCGCGCTCGTACTTGCCGAGCGTGCCCGGACCCAGCACCTCACGCTCGCTCTCCCACTCCGCCAGCCACGGATGCTGCTCGAGCAGGGTGAGGTTCTCGGCGGCCACCTGCTCCAGCCGCTCGCGCCACGGTCCCTCGCTGGGTCGCGCGGCCATGCTGCGCCGGCACTCGTCGACCATGAGGGCGAGGAGCTCCTCACGGGTCGCCACGTGCGAGTAGAGGGACATGACCGACACTCCCACCTCCTTGGCGACCTCGCGCAGTCCGAAGCCGAGGGTGCCGACCCGGTCGGCCACCGCGATCCCGGCGCCCACGATCTCGTCGACCGCCGCGCGGGGGCGTCGACCGGGACCGGGCCTCGTCGGTTCGCGCTCCCGCCGCCACAGCAGGTCGACCAGGGTCGGCATGCGCCCTCCTCAAATTTATGTACACTGTACGCATATTGTCACGACGGAAGGGGCCGCCATGCATCTGCTCGACTCTGCCATCTCGCTCAACGTTCCCGACCCGGAGGCGTCGGCCGCGTTCCTGCAGGAGCACCTCGGCTTCGACGTGGCGATGGCCGACGACGGCTTCGTCTCGTTGCGCCATCCCGACGGCGGGCCGAACGTCGTCCTGCTGCGCACGGGGCTTGAATCGTTCAAGCCGGCAGACCGCGCGGGTTCCGCGGGCGAAGGACTGCTGCTCGCGTTCGTGGTCGAGTCCGTCGACGTCGAGTTCGAGCGGATGGTGGCGGCGGGCGTACCGGTCGTCACGGCGCCCGAGACCGAGCCCTGGGGCGAGCGGTACTGCCAGGTCGCCGACCCCAACGGTCTGACGATCCAGCTCGTCGAGTGGGTGTCCTGAGGCGCCGGGGGATCCCGGCAGCGCCAGGTGCCTCAAGATCGGTGGCGCACGGGGTGCCGCCGGTCGGGCTCGCACTGGCACGCGCAGTCGGGTAGGCAGAGCTCCTCGAAGCAGGCGTCGACGCACACGCACTCGACCTCGACGTGGGGACCCTCCCGTTCGACGACCGCCGCGCCCCAGGGCG
>NZ_JBNDHY010000092.1:0-18631 GCF_056755315.1 Monashia sp. HAY1-2A | reverse complement strand
GCTCTGGGCCGTGCACACGAACGAGTACGACTACGCCGACAAGGCCGTCGAGTCGTTCGACGAGAAGTCGAAGGGCTACCAGGAGGTCTTCCAGTCCATCCCGTTCGAGACTCACCACCCGGTGGTCCGCGTGCACCCGGAGACGGGGGAGAAGGGGCTGTTCATCGGCGGGTTCGTGCGCCGGTTCGTCGGCCTGTCGGTGACCGAGTCGCGCGACATCCTGCGGCTGCTGCAGGCGTACGTCACCAAGCCAGACCACCTCGTGCGGGTCTCGTGGCAGCCCGGCCAGCTCGTCATCTTCGACAACCGCATCACGCAGCACTACGCGGTCGACAACTACGACAGCCTCCCGCGTCTGCTGCACCGGGTCACGGTCGCTGGTGACGTGCCGGTCGGCATCGCCGGCGAGCCCAGCCGTGCCGTTAAGGGGGATGCCTCGCACTACACCGCGGCCGAGCGCACGGCCAGCGCCGCCTGACAACCAGGGCCACCGTTCGACGTGCCCGGGTGCGGGTCCGTGCCCGGCACGTCGACGGTTGCCGCCATCGAAGCAGCGCCACATGTCATCTGGCCCTGTCTCATTCGAGTTTCGTTCGGGCACAGTCACGCTCGTTCGCAGACGTCCGAGCCGCGCCCCTACGAGCGTCAACGACACCAAGGACCCGGCCCGGAGCGCGCTGGCACAGACCTCGAAGGCGTGGGCGCGGACCAGCTCCACCCAGGTTTGGACCCCAAGCGCCACTACAAACCAGATCGCTGTAACCGCGAGATCCTCAGTCCGCAAAAGGTCTGCAACCGGACTGGAAACGGCCGCTGGATACGTTGCGCAAGAGAACCAGCTTTGCGTCTCTGCAGGTCACGAGCTCGGGGCAACACCGGCAGGACGGATCGATCGGCCCGCTGAAATCCCCGGCCTATCGGCCGGCTCATCCTCCATCTCACCGCGGGTCGTGCCGGACAACGCCCTGACCTGAGGTGATGCCGAGAAGGCGCGGGACAGTCGGAGACAGTTATAGGCCGCCCTGGCAACGGACCTAGACGGACCAGAGCGACTCGGCACAAGCTGTGACGGACCAGAGACGGACCAGAATCCGACACCCGTGCCCGCCGGTGCCAGATGACCCGAAGGCTCGGTCAGACCGCCGCTAGAGGGGGAGGGAGCTAACGGTCCGACCGGGCCGCCTGGCGTTGCGGACGCAAGGCGTCGACCCGCGAGGTGGGATCGCGCGCCGACGTCCGCAGCGTCCCACGCGGCGGCAGCGCAGGTTGCCGAATCAGACAAACCTCGCAAAGGAAACCACGAGATCGCCCGCCTGCACCTGGCCTTGCACCACAGCCGGGACATCGGCGCCGCCGTGGGCATCATCATGGCGATGCGCAAGGTGTGCAGGGAAGAGGCGTTCGACCTGTTGCGCGAGGCCTCGATGCGCACCAACACCAAGCTCTACCTGCTCGCGCTCGAGGTGCAGCAGACCGGCGTCTCCCCGAGGGAGCGCACCCCTCCGTACCTATCCCGGACTGCGTACCTATCCCGGGCTCCGGTCTCCACACGGGGCCTCCACATGGGGCCTTCACATGGGGCCTTCACATGGGGCCTTGACGCGGAGTCGACGAGCGCTCGCCATGCGCGGCGCGTGAACCAGGGTTTCGCCGAACCGGCGTCTGGCGGTTGCCCGGCGTCCACCACCGCCGTGCAGCGTGGTGGCCATGAGTGAACTGAACCGCCGCACTTTTGTCCTCGGCGCCGCGGCCGGCGCGGGCCTGCTCGGTCTGTCCCGAACGGCCGGGGCGTGGGCCTCGCCCGCGCTGGTCGTGGCCGGACGACCAGCCCTGACATCCGGAGTCATGTCGGGCGATGTCACCGCCACCGCGGCGACCGTCTGGGCGCGGTCGGACCGGCCAGGCCGTCTGGTGGCCGTGGTCCATGGCGCGGGTGGCTCCAGGCTGCGGATCAGTGGCCCCCTCGCCACACCCGACACCGACCTCACGGCGAAGCTCGACCTCCAAGGGCTCGCTCCTGGCCGCGAGCACACCGTCACGCTCGCGTTCGAGAACGAGGACGGGCACCTCGGCGAACCGGCTGACCTCCGTTTCAGGACCGCCCCCGCCGGACCCGGTGCCACGAGCTTCGTCTGGACCGGCGACACGTGCGGGCAGGGGTGGGGGATCAACCCCGACCTCGGCGGCTTCACCGCCTATGCCGCGATGCACGCGACCCGCCCTGACTTCTTCCTCCACTCCGGTGACACCATCTACGCCGACAACCCCATCGCCGAGCAGGTCGTCGAGCCCGACGGACAGGTCTGGCGCAACATCGTCATCCCGGAGGTCGCGAAGGTAGCGGAGTCGCTTCCCGAGTTCCGCGGCAGGCACCGCTACAACCTCCTGGACGACAACGTCCGGGCCATGTACGCCGAGGTCCCGGTCGTCGCGCAGTGGGACGACCACGAGACCCACAACAACTGGTACCCGGGTCAGGTCCTCACCGACGACAGGTACACCGAGCGTCGCGTCGACGTGCTCGCCGCGCGGGCGAAGCAGGCTTGGTGGGAGTACCAGCCGATCAGCAACCGGCTCTCGGTCGCCCGCCGGACGGCTGCGGGCACCCCCGGCCGCATCTACCGGAAGCTGTCGTACGGCCGGCACCTCGACGTGTTCTGCCTCGACATGCGCACGTACAAGGACCCCAACACGACGGGACTCGAGCCAGCGAAGACCCACATTCTCGGCACCGAGCAGACCGACTGGCTCATCCGCGAGGTGGCGGCATCCAGGGCCACGTGGAAGGTCATCGCGAGCGACCTCCCGCTGGGCCTGGTCGTGCCCGACGGCCCGGTCAACCAGGAGTCGCTCTCCAACGGCGACCCGGGAGCGCCGCGCGGCAAGGAGCTCGAGATCGCCGCTGTCCTCAGCTCCTTCAAGCGGGCCGGCGTGCGCAACATCGTGTGGCTCACCGCCGATGTCCACTACTGCGCGGCGCACCACTACGACCCGGCGCGCGCCGCCTTCGCGGACTTCGACCCCTTCTGGGAGTTCGTCGCCGGACCCGTGGCCGCGGGCACGTTCGGCCCGAACGTGCTCGACCAGACCTTCGGCCCACGGGCCGACTTCATCAAGGCGGCCGACTACCCCAACCAGTCCCCCCGCCACGGCAACCAGTTCTTCGGGCACGTCAAGATCGACGAGGACGGTCGGTTCCGGGCATCGCTGCGCAACGCCCGCGGTTTGGTGCTCTACTCGCGGACCCTGGACCCTGCGCCCCGATGACGGTGTTGGCGACCTGGCCGGCCGGGCTGGCTCGTCGGGCGGATGCACGGTGGCGCGAGCGAATCGTCTGCGTCCTTGCCTCGACCACCCCGCGACCACCCGCGGACGCCAAACCTCGGGTCTGACGGAGGTTCGGCTCGTAGACTGGGGCTCGAGAGGTGTGCGTGTCACTGCGCGCGTGGTTGTCGAGGCGGAGTTCGATGGCTGTCTCGGGAAGGCCGCAGAGGCGGAGTCCGGTATGGCGACGACGAGGCGGACGGGGTCGGGTCGCGGGGCGCTGCCCGCCGAGCTCACGAGCTTCGTAGGACGGCGGCGAGAGCTGGCCGAGACCCGGAGGCTGCTGGCGAGCGGCCGCATGCTGACTCTGACCGGCGTCGGCGGGGTCGGCAAGACGCGCCTGGCGCTGCGGCTGGCTGCCGAGGTGCGACGCATCTTTCGGGACGGCGTGTGGTTTGTCGAGCTCGCGGCCCTTCAGGACCCACAGCTGTTGCCGCACACCGTGGCCAACACCCTCGAGCTGCGCCAGGTGTCGGCCGACCCGGCCGCCGACCTGGCGGCGTACCTGGAGGAGAAGCGGCTCCTGGTGGTCCTCGACAACTGCGAGCACCTCACCGACGCCTGCGCGGTGCTGTCCGGCAAGCTGCTGGCCGCGGCCCCGGGTCTGCACATCCTCGCCACCAGCCGGCACGTGCTCGGCGTCGAGGGCGAGCAGATCCTCTCCGTGCCGCCCCTGTCCACACCGGACCCCGAGGCGGATGTCGCCGCCGACGACCCCACTCACTACGAGTCGGTGGCGCTCTTCCTGGACCGAGCCACGGCGGTGGCCCCGGACTTCGCGATGGGGCCTGGCAACCGGGCAGCCGTACTCGATCTGTGTCGAAGGCTCGACGGCGTCCCGCTGGCGATCGAGCTCGCGGCCGTGTGGCTGCGCATCCTCTCTCCCTCGCAGATCCTCGAACGGGTGGAGGACCGGTTCCGGCTGCTCACCAGGGGGCGGCCCGCCGTCCCCACCCGGCACCAGGCGCTCGAGGCCACCGTCGGATGGAGCTACGACCTGTGCTCGCTCGCGGAGCGACTGATGTGGGCCCGGCTCTCGGTCTTCTCGGGAGGGTTCCACCTCGAGGCCGCCGAGGAGGTTTGCGGCAGCGCCGGAATCTCCCGCGATGACGTCCTCAACCTGATCGCGGGCCTGGTGAACAAATCGATCGTCGTACGGTGGCAGGCGACGGAAAGCACGACCGCCTGGTACCAGATGTTGGAGAGCATCAGGCAGTACGGCGCCGAGCGGCTCACCAACCCGGAAGAGGTGCGGGCGCTGCGGATCCGGCACCGGGACTACTACCAATCACTGGCCAAGCGGTTCGCAGCCGAGAGCTTCGGCCGCCATCAAGCGGACTGGTTCATCCGACTCCGCCGGGAGTCCGGCAACATCCGAGCAGCGCTGGAGTTCTGCCTCGCTGACAAGGCTGAGGCGGCCGCAGCGTTCGAAATCGCCGCGCCCATCTGGAACTTCTGGTTCGCCGGCTTCCTCCGCGAGGGTTACCGGTACCTGCTCCGGGCCCTGGAGCTGGCTCCCGAACCAACAAGCGGCCGGGCTCACGCGCTATGGGCGGCCAGCTATCTGGCCATGTTCGCCACGGACATCGACCGCAACCCGACGATGCTTGCCGAGTGCGAGGAGATCGCTGCCGGGCTCGACGACCATCTGCTGCAGGCGCGCATCAAGGAGTGCCGAGGGCAGGCGAGGTTGTACGAGGGCGACGTGCCGGGCGCCCTCGAGCTGCTGGAGCAGGGCCGCAGGGAGTTCCAGGCGCTCGGAAACCCGCTCGGCGAGTTCGACACGCTCATCCTGCTCTCCGCCTGCACCTTCTTCCTCGACGACCCGAGAGTCCACGATTACAGCAGGCAGGCGCTGGCCTTGGCGGAGCGGTACGGCGCGCAGTCATCGATGGGCTACGCGCTCTGGAGCGTCGGCATCGCGCAGTGGCGTGCCGGCGACTTCGCTGGTGCGACGCGTTCCCTGCGGATGTCGGTCAGGTCGTTCCAGCCGATGAACGACCTGACCGGCATCAGTTTCGGTGTCCAGGCGCTCTCCTGGTGCGCCGCCTTCGCCGACCCCGGCGAACGGGCGGCCCGGCTGCTCGGCGCCGCCCAGGCCGTCTGGCGGACCAGCGGCTCGAAGGTCGAGGAGAACAATGCGTACAGCGTGTTCGACAGGCGGTCCGAGGAGGCGCTGCGTCAGTCTTTCGGCTCCGGCGTGTTCGAGTCCGAGGCGTTCGAGAGGGCGTTCGCTGAGGGAGCGTCGTACTCCTTCGACCAGGCGGTGTCCCTTGCGCTGGGAGAGGCGGAGGCAGCAGGCCAGCGCGAGCGGACGGGGGTTCGCGCCGGGTCCAGAAGGGGGACTGCCGACGGCCTGACCCGCCGTGAGCGGGAGGTCGCGGCGCTGCTGGCGGAAGGGCTGACCAACAAGGAGATCGCGGGGCGGCTGACCATCTCCCAGCGCACCGTGGAGACGCACGTCGACAACATCCTGGGCAAGCTCGGCATGAACTCGCGAACCCAGGTCGCCAGCTGGGTCACCGAGGAGTAGGCGACCTGCCGAGGGCCAACCTACAAGCCAACCGTGGGTGTTGCCCTGAAGGCGTTGCGGGCTGCCCTGCTTGCGCTGAGGGTGAACGTCACCGCTACGGACCCCGACGGCACGACCAAGACCTATCTCGTCAAGTACGCCGGATCCAGAAGGGCCTAGCCGAAGCCGATAGAAGACGCGGGCCAGTCGCCCGAAACCAGCTCGCGGACGCCGAGCAGGAGCTGCGTGAGGCTGTCCGCGCAGCCCGTGCGGCGGGCGACTCGTGGACCGTGATCGGTGCTGCACTCGACATCTCACGTCAGGCTGCCCAGCAGAGGTTGGGGAGCGCTGACGGCGGCAGTTCCGGATGGCCGCTGCGCACGCTGTCGGCGGCAGTTCCGACGCTGCGCGGCCAAGTAGTCTTGTGGGGATGGCCCATTCAACTTGTTGGCGGGATTTGGAGGTCGGCGCCCCCGAGATCGCTCGCTTGGGCTTGGCGCGCCTTCGCTCCACGCATGTTGCGTTGCTGGGCACACTGCGTCGGGATGGGTCCCCACGGATCAGTCCGATTGAGACATATCTCGTCGCCGGCCAGCTTCTTGTCGGCGCGATGTCTGGTCGCGCAAGGCGGATGACCTGCAACGAGACCCGCGGTACGTACTGCACAGCGCGATTACGGGCCCAGACGCTGCTGAAGGCGAGTTCAAGGTCTATGGCGTGGCCGCGATAGCCGACAAGGACGTGCGGGATGCAGCAGCCGATGCATGGTGGATGGCCCCGCCGCCAGACAAAGCCATCGTGTTCTCCTTGGACATTGACCTGGCAGTGTTCATCGACTGGAACTTCGCGCGTGGTCAGATGACTGTGCATCGATGGTCGGATCGAAGCGGTTACAAGCAGAGCCAGCGCAGTTACCCGTAGCCGCCGAGGGTGAGCAAGTTCAGGTCCAAGCACACGTACTCAATTCGGCATGTGGGTAAGACTTCGACTGTCATTCGGCGGTGGGCAACGCCCGCCGGCGCGTGCCTTTCTCCGACGTGCTATCGAGAACGTGTCCGGTCGGCAAGCGGCGGACAGGCGGGACAGGGCGGGTCATGGCTAATCGCACAGGGATCGCACGAAGCGCGGCTGTCCAGCGTTCCCAGCCTGCGTTTTCGCAGGTCAGCCGTGGTTCGAGCGGCCTTCCAGGGGCCAGGCTTGTAAACAGGTGGTTGGGGGTTCGAGTCCCCCCGCCAGCTCTGTGTTCGGTGAGCCGGATGTGGCCGTGGGCCGTCGCGGCGAACTTGGTGACGAACCTCAGGCCGCATGTTCCCCTTCCGCGACCTGGCTCTCGAGGGCGGGCCGTCTCGCGGCACTGAGCAGCACCGCGGTCGTGACCACGCCGGCGTGGCTGAAGGCCTGGGGTGTGTTGCCGAGGTGTCGTCCGCTCGTCGGGTCGTACTCCTCGCTCAGCAGGCCGACGTCGTTGCGCAGGGACAACAGTCGCTCGAACAGGGCCGTTGCCTCGCTGGTCCGGCCGATGCCGTGGAGGGCGTCGGCGAGCCAGAACGAGCAGGCGACGAAGATCCCTTCGTCGCCGTGGATGCCGTCGACGTTGGCTCCGTTGTCGCGGACGGCGTAGCGGCGCACCAGCCCTTCGTCGGTGAGGTACCGCTCGATGGCCTCGACGGTGGCCACCATGCGGTGATCCGACCACGGGAGGAAGCCGTACCGAGGGAGCAGCAGAACCGACGCGTCCAGGCGCGCCGATCCGTACGACTGGGTGAAGGATTGCCGCGATCTGCTGTACCCACGGTTCATGACCTCGGCGCGAATGGTGTCGCGCAGCCGGCGAACTCGTTCGAGCTGGTGCTCGGTGGCACCCGTGCGGCCCTTTTCGATCGCCTCGACGGCGCGGTTGACGCCGACCCACGCCATGACCTTGGAGTGCACGAAGTGTCGGCGCGGGCCGCGAACCTCCCACAGGCTGCAGTCCGGTTCGGCCCACGTTCGCTCGATGTGGCCGAGCAGTGCCTCTTGCAGCGCGGCCTCGGCGTGGACGGCGGGAGGGTCTGCCTTGGTGTCGGTACCGTCCGCGTGGCGGTCGCACTGTGCGTCGGTGACGCACTGGGTGGCAGCCAGCGCGTCGAGAACCTCGCCCCAGACGTCGTTCTGCTGCTGGGTGGCTGCCTCGTTGCCGATGCGCACCGGCGTGGAGCCCGCGTGCCCGGAGAGCCAGGTCAGTGCCTGCTCGGGCAGCCGCCGAGCTCCGTCGATGCCGTACATGACCTGCATCCGCTCGGGGTCGGCGGCGACGGTCCGCAGCAGCCAGTCCCGCCACGCGTGGGCTTCGTCCACGTAGCCGGTGGCCAGGAACGCCTGGACGGTGAACGTGGCGTCGCGGAGCCAGCTGTACCGGTAGTCCCAGTTCCGTAGGCCGCCGAGCTGTTCGGGCAGTGAGGTGGTGGCCGCGGCAAGGATTCCGCCGGTGGGTGCGTAGGTGAGCGCCTTGAGGGTGATGAGCGAGCGGGTGACTGCCTCGGCCCACGGACCGGTGTAGGTCGAGCGGCTGGCCCAGTTCTGCCAGAAGGTCTGCGTCGTTGCCAGGGCATGGTCCGCGTCTGCGTGGGGAGCACCGGTCTGTGTTGACGTGGTGTGCGTCAGGACGAAGGAGACCCGTTGTCCGGCCGTGATGGTGAAGTCGCTGACCCAGCTGCCGGCGGCCTGGTCGACGGCCGCCGTCGTGTGCAGCCACAGCATGTCCGGACCGGCGACTGCCACCACGTGCCCGTTGCGACTGCTGAGCATGGGCGTGATGCTGCCGTAGTCCATCCGCGGCGTGAGCGCCATGTGCATCTCGACCTGACCCTCCAGCCCCTCGACCACGCGGGTCACCTGCGATTCCACCGCTGTGGGGGACATCAGGTCGATGACCCGGACGGTGCCGTCGTCGGTGGTCCACTCCGTCTCCAGGACGAGGGTGTCGGTGCGGTACTGCCGGCTGGTGCAGCGGTCCTGCCCATACGGTGTGATGAGCCAGTGCCCGTTGGTCTCGTCTCCCAGCAGGTTGGCGAAGACCGCCGGTGAGTCGAAGCGGGGCAGGCTGAGCCAGTCGATGGATCCGTCTCGGCCGACGAGTGCGGCCGTGCGCAGGTCACCGATGAGGGCGTAGTCCTCGATGTGTTGGGCGGTCATCGTGGCTCCCGGGATCGTTCGGGAAGGCGTCGTTGCCTCGTCCCACGATTGGAGCGCTGGTCCGGCTCAGCAGGAGTCCCATCTTGAGACAGCGTGCTCGGATCACTGACCACTCGGGTGGGCCTCGACTGCGCCAGGCCGTCCGATGGGACGACCTCGCCGTCACCTCGTCCGGGCGAAGGCCGCGGGGTCGCTCAGCGGCGGGTGTCGATGTTGTAGCCGCGGATCTTGCGGTAGATCGTCGCCCTGGACATCCCCAGGTGCTCGGCGGCGAGCGCCTTGTTCCCGTTGTGGTCGTCGAGGGCTCGGGTGATCGCGTCCCGCTCCAGGGCTTCCAGCGGCGTGAGCGTCCGGCGGCCGACAGCCATGCACTCCGGCGGAAGGTCGACCATCTCGATCGTGCCGGCGCGCTTCTTGGCGATGATCTTGGCGAGGGTCTCGCGCAGCTGGACCACGTTGCCTGGCCACGGGTGCCGGGCGAGCTGGTTGGCCGCACTCGCAGAGACGGACAGCTCCTTGTGCGGTGACAGGGCGCGGAGCAGCACGGGGATGATGACCCGGATGTCCTCGTGCCGGTGCCGCAACGGCTCCAGCAGGACGGTCCGGTCGAAGCAGGGCAGGATCTGGGCCGCGACAGCCTCTGCCGCCCCGGTGCGTTCGGCCGGGCTTCGCGTCGCGACGACCCACCGGCCGTGCACGGAGTGCGCCAGGTGGGCGTGTTCGACGAGGAGTGCGGCGACCTCCTCGACGAGCTCGGTCGGCAGCCGGTCGAGGTGCCGGATGAGCAGGGTGCCCGGTTCGGGCGACAGCTCCTCCTCCAGCGTGCGCAGCCAGCCGTCCGGGTCGGCCGAAGCCGATGCTTCATCGAGGGTGCGGAAGTGCCGGCCGGGCGACTCAGCACCGTGAATGCCCCGCGCCAAGGCGTGCTTCCCCGTTCCCGGCTCCCCGTCGATGACGACCCAGGTGCCGCTCCGGTACGACTCTCGCAGCTGGAACACCGCGCGAAGCCACTCAGGGCTCGTTCCCGCCACCCCGGGAAGTGAGACCGCCACATCCCTACCGAGGGCACGCGGCGTCCGGGACGGCTCCCTGAGCTGGATCCGGAAGACGCCGCCGACGATGGTGGTGCCCACTGACGTCGGCCGGTAGTCGAGCCGGGCTACTGCCCCACTCGGCAGGTCGGTGACGAACGTGTGCGGCTGGTCGTCCCCGAGGGCATCGCTCGTCCGGGCGACGAGCGCCGTACGGTCCGCGACGTCCAGCTGCAGCTGGACGTGGCGGTTCATCATGACGATCTCGTCCCCGAGGGCGAGAACAGGTCCGGTCGCGTGCCGGCACGCCGCGAGGTAGTCGCGAAGCAGGCTCATCTCCCGGACCGAGACGGCGGCGAGGATCTCCTCCTCGATGCGGCTCGCGACCGACCGCGCATAGGTGAGCAGGAGCCCGTTGGACGACCCGGACGTGCAGGTGAGGTCGAGGACGCCAACGAGCGCACCGCTCACCGGGTGCACGACCGGAACACCGGCGCAGGCGAAGGTCATGAGTGGTTCGGTGAAGTGCTCCTCGCCGGCGATCAGCGTGGGCCGCCGCAGCAGCAGGGCCGTGCCGATGCCGTTGGTCCCGACGGAGTCCTCGGCATAGGTGAAGCCAGGAGCGAGGCTCACCTTCTCGAGGCGTGCCGTCAGTGAGGAGTCGGAGCAGATGCGGTGGATGACCCGCCCGAAGGGGTCGGCGAAGATCATGCTCACGGCCTCGTCGCCGAGCTGCGCGGCCATCCGGGTCATCACCTGGCCTACGAGCTCGTTCAGGCGAGACTCGCCCAGGTCGGCGGCATAGGACGGGGTGAGCAGGCTCGGGTCGACACCCGCCAGGGTGCTGCGCTCCCACGACTGCCCGACGACGTCACGCACCGTGCCCGCCAGGACGCCGGAGCGCATGAAGTGCTCACGCGCCAGCGCCACCTCGCGTGGACGATCGGCCACGACCCACCTCCGTCACGACCCGTGGCGCACCCTTGCACCACGCGGTGCCTCCAGTGTCCGTGCTGGCCGGAGCGCACCGCAAGGAACTGGTGACCGCCCACACAGCACCTGTCTCAAAGTGAGACGCCCGCGGTCGAGCGGCCCCCTGCCTCTCAGATTGAGACATCCACCGCGCCGCCCACCTGTGAGTGTCCTGGCACACGGCGAAACGCATCCGCCGAACCGGCTCGGTCCGCCGGACCGACCCGACACCAGGAGGCAAGAGTGAGCAGACAGAGTCTGACGAAGGCCCACGCGAAGATCTCCGAGCTGACGTGGGAGCCGACCTTCGCGACGCCCGCGACCCGCTTCGGTACGGACTACACCTTCGAGAAGGCCCCGAAGAAGGACCCGCTCAAGCAGATCATGCGGTCCTACTTCCCGATGGAGGAGGAGAAGGACAACCGCGTCTTCGGCGCGATGGACGGCGCGGTCCGCGGCAACATGTTCCGGCAGGTCCAGCAGCGCTGGCTCGAGTGGCAGAAGCTGTTCCTGTCGATCATCCCGTTCCCCGAGATCTCCGCTGCACGAGCGATGCCGATGGCGATCGACGCCGTGCCCAACCCGGAGATCCACAACGGGCTCGCGGTCCAGATGATCGACGAGGTTCGTCACTCGACGATCCAGATGAACCTCAAGAAGCTGTACATGAACCAGTACATCGACCCGGCCGGTTTCGACATGACCGAGAAGGCCTTCGCGAACAACTACGCCGGCACGATCGGCCGCCAGTTCGGTGAGGGGTTCATCACCGGCGACGCCATCACGGCGGCCAACATCTACCTGACCGTGGTCGCCGAGACCGCCTTCACCAACACCCTCTTCGTGGCGATGCCCGACGAGGCCGCGGCCAACGGCGACTACCTGCTGCCGACGGTCTTCCACTCCGTCCAGTCCGACGAGTCACGGCACATCTCGAACGGCTACTCGATCCTGCTCATGGCCCTCGCCGACGAGCGGAACCGCCCACTCCTGGAACGCGACCTGCGGTACGCGTGGTGGAACAACCACTGCGTCGTCGACGCCGCGATCGGCACCTTCATCGAGTACGGCACGAAGGACCGCCGCAAGGACCGAGAGAGCTACGCCGAGATGTGGCGGCGCTGGATCTACGACGACTACTACCGCAGCTACCTGCTCCCCCTCGAGAAGTACGGCCTGACGATCCCGCACGACCTCGTCGAGGAGGCCTGGAACCGGATCACGAACAAGGGATACGTGCACGAGGTCGCCCGCTTCTTCGCCACCGGCTGGCCGGTCAACTACTGGCGCATCGACGCCATGACCGACAAGGACTTCGAGTGGTTCGAGGAGAAGTACCCCGGCTGGTACAGCAAGTACGGCGCCTGGTGGGAGAGCTACAACCGGCTCGCCTTCCCGGGCAAGAACAAGCCCATCGCGTTCGAGGACGTGGGCTACCAGTACCCGCACCGGTGCTGGACGTGCATGGTGCCGGCCCTCATCCGCGAGGACATCGTCGTCGAGAAGGTCGACGACCAGTGGCGCACCTACTGCTCCGAGACCTGCTACTGGACCGACGCGGTCGCGTTCCGCTCCGAGTACGAAGGCCGTGAGACGCCGAACATGGGCCGCCTGACGGGCTTCCGCGAGTGGGAGACGCTGCACCACGACAAGGACCTGGCCGACATCGTCCAGGACCTCGGCTACGTCCGTGACGACGGCAAGACCCTCATCGGGCAGCCGCACCTGGACCTCGACCCCAAGAAGATGTGGACGCTCGACGACATCCGGGGCAACACGTTCATGAGCCCCAACGTGCTGCTGAACCAGATGTCCGACGCAGAGCGTGACGCCCACATCGCGGAGTACCGGGCGAACGGCACCAAGGTCGCCTGACGCGACCTCGAGTGGTCCGACCCCGGCTCCACCGCCAGATCGGGTTGGCGGCGCTTCCAGGGATGAGTGGCGCCGCCAACCCCCGCCGCCAACCTCCCCCGCGGACCCGGCGCAATCGAGAGGAGGCCATCGTGGCCGACACACACAAGATCTACTTCGAGCCCGTCGACATCGAGATGGAGGTAGGGGAGGACGAGAAGATCCTCGACGCTGCCTTCCGGCAGGGCATCCACCTGATGCACGGGTGCCGTGAGGGACAGTGCTCGGCCTGCAAGAGCTACGTGCTCGACGGCGAGATCCAGATGGAGCGCTACTCGACGTTCGCCTGCAACGACGCCGAGGTCGACGAGGGCTACGTCCTGCTCTGCCGGGCGCACGCCTTCAGCGACTGCACCATCGAGCTGCTCAACTTCGACGAGGACGAGCTGCTGGGTGGGGTGCCGATCCAGGACGTCCGGACCCGTATCACCGCGATCGAGCCGATGACGCGCGACATCGTGTCGTTGCGCCTGGCGGCGGTCGAGCCGGCGACCTACGAGTTCAAACCCGGTCAGTACAGCGACATCGGCATCCCCGGGACGGACGAGCACCGCTCGTTCTCCATGGCGACGACGCAGTCCACACCGGGGGAGGTCGAGTTCCTCATCAAGAAGTACCCGGGCGGGAAGTTCTCGACGCTGCTGGACGGCGGCTCGTCCGGCCTCGCGGTCGGCGACGAGCTGCACGTCAACGGCCCCTACGGCTCGTTCACCATCAAGGAGGGGCACGTCCTTCCCGTCGTGTGCATCGGGGGAGGGGCGGGGATGGCCCCGATCCTCTCGCTCCTGCGGCACCTGCACGAGACCGGGAGCACCCGCCCGGTGCGCTTCTACTACGGCGCGCGGACAGCGGCCGACCTCTTCTACGTCGACGAGATCCTCGCCCTCGGCGAGGGCCTGCGCGACTTCGAGTTCGTCGCCTGCCTGTCGGAGTCCCTGCCCGACCCCGACTCACCAGAGGGTCGCCTGCCGCTCGGCCTGCTCCCCGAGGCCGGCAACGTCACCGACGTGGTGGCGCGGCATGAGGACGAGCTCGCGAAGTGCGAGGTCTACCTGTGCGGCCCCCCGCCCATGGTCGACGCCGCCCTGCTCTTCCTCGAGGCCCAGGGCGTGCCCGGTGACCAGGTCTTCCACGACTCGTTCACGAGCCCGGTGACCGTCACGGGCTGAACGCTGTACATCCACGAATCATCCACACCAACAACGGAGTTGACTGACATGGCGGACATCACCGACCAGAAGACGCGCAGCTTCCCCAAGATCGAGTTCACGGACTCCGAGGCCGGCGCCCTGGACTTCCCGAGCTCGAAGAGCCGCACGTACAACTACTACAAGCCGGCCAAGCTGCGGGCCACGATGTACGAGGACGTCACTGTCGACGTGCAGCCTGACCCGGACCGGCACCTGACCCAGGGCTGGATCTACGGGTTCGGCGGCGGGCCCGGCGGCTACCCCAAGGAATGGACGAAGGCCCAGTCCTCCGACTGGCACACCTTCCTCGACCCCAACGAGGAGTGGGAGCAGACGATCTACCGCAACAACTCAGCGGTGGTCCGTCAGGTCAACCTCTGCCTCGAGAACGCCAAGCGCGCCGGTGCCTACGCGAACTGGAACCACGCGTGGGTCTCCTTCATCCAGCGCAACCTCGGAGCCTGGATGCACGCGGAGAACGGCATCGCGCTGCACGTCTTCACCTCGATCCAGCGGTCCGCCCCGACCAACATGATCAACAACGCCGTCGCCGTCGCGGCGGCACACAAGATGCGCTTCGCGCAGGACCTGGCCCTGTTCAACCTGGACCTCGCCGAGGCGGGCATCGACTTCGACGGTGCGGCCCACCGCGAGGTCTGGCAGAACGCGCCGGAGTGGCAGCCGACGCGCCGGACGGTCGAGGAGCTGACGGCGGTCGGCGACTGGGCCGAGCTGACCTTCGCGACGAACATCGTCTTCGAGCAGCTCGTCGGCCAGCTGTTCCGCAGCGAGCTCGTCATGCAGATTGCGGCGCGCAACGGCGACTACATCACGCCGACGCTCGTGGGCACTGGGGAGAACGACTACGCACGGGACCTCGCGGCCTCGCGCAACCTCTTCCAGCTCCTCGTGCGTGACGAGGAGCACGGCGCCGCCAACAAGGACCTCTTCGGCCAGTGGCTGTCCACGTGGGTCCCGAAGTGCCTCGCCGCCGCGCAGGCGCTGCAGCCGATCTGGTCGCAGCCCGCAGAGAAGACCATCACCTTCGCCACGTCCCTCGACGCGGCCAAGGACAAGTTCCGCACCCTGCTCGAGGAGATCGGGCTCGACATTCCGAAGGAGTTGGACCAGTGAGCATGCAGTTCGGTTCGGAGGCCTCGTTCTCCAACATGTGCGGGGTCACCCTGATGAACACACCGGTCGGCCGGGTCGTGGCCCAGGTCATGGGGACCAAGGAGGGCGTCGAGCTCACCGAGTACCCGTCGATGATCCGCGTCGACGGCCCGACGCTGCTCAGTTTCGACTACGAGGAGCTGACCGACGCTCTCGGCACCGAGTTCGACGGCTCCGTCTTCGAGGAGATCAGCTCCACCCACTACGGGCGGATGGTCCACCTCGACGACAAGACGATGCTCTTCGCGAGCCCGGAGGACGCCGCCGAGTACATCGGCTTCGACCTCAACGTCCACTGACCGGATCTCGCGAAACCCCTGACGCCCAAGGTGGCTCGTATGCCGCTGGGCTGGCTCCCAGCCCAGCGGCGTCCGGCGGGCGTCTCATCCCAACCACAACGAAGTGAGGAAGCCATGTACGAGAAGAACGGCGAGAAGTACTACGTCGTCGATGCCCACGTCGCCCTGTGGGACGGCCGCGAGTCGAACCTGAGGAACGTCCACGGCAAGCAGTTCATCGACTGCTTCTACGACTACCACAAGAACCTCAGCCCGGAGGAGGTCGTGTGGGACTACGACACCTATACGTACTACGGCGGCGACCGACTCATGAAGGACCTCTTCGAGGACGGCTACGTCGACCACGCGATCTTCCAGCCGGCGTTCCTGGGCGACTTCTACACCAACGGGTTCGGGCAGACCGAAGAGGCGTGGGCGCTCACCCGGGCCAACCCCGGCCGACTGACCTACAACCACAACTTCGACCCGCGCAACGAGCAGGCCGGCCTCGACCAGCTCAGGCGCGACGCCGAACGCTTCGGGCTCAAGGGCGTCAAGCTCTACACCGCGGAGTGGCACGGCGACTCCCGCGGCTACAAGCTGACCGACCGGTGGTCCTACAAGTACCTCGAGGCCTGTCAGGAGCTCGGCATCACGAACATCCACATCCACAAGGGGCCGACGATCATCCCGCTCGACCGCGACGCCTTCGACGTCGCCGACATCGACGCGGTGGCGACGGACTTCCAAGGACTCAACTTCGTCGTGGAGCACTGCGGGCTCCCGCGGCTGGAGGACTTCTGCTGGATCGCGACCCAGGAGACGAACGTCCACGCCGGCCTCGCCGTCGCCATCCCGTTCATCCACACGAGGCCGCGCTACTTCGCGCAGATCATCGGCGAGCTCCTGTACTGGATCGGCGAGGACAAGATCCAGTTCTCGAGCGACTACGCCCTGTGGACACCCAAGTGGCTCATCGAGAAGTTCGTCGACTTCCAGATCCCTGAGGACATGACGGAGTACGCACCCCTGACGACGACCGCCAAGAAGAAGATCCTCGGCCTCAACGCAGCGAAGATGTACGGCCTCGACGTGCCCGCGGAGCTGCAGCTCGCCGACCCCGGCGACGTCGGCCTCGAGGTCGCGGCCGGGGCGAGGGAGAGCGTGCTGTCATGAGCGCCGTCGCCACTCCGGTCGCGTCGCCGTCGGCCCGCAACACGGCCTCGGCACCGCACGGGGCATCCCTGGCGAACGACGTGCTCGAGGCGCTCGCCACCGTCATGGATCCCGAGCTGGACGAGCCGATCACCGAGCTCGGGTTCGTCCGCTCGGTGGCGCTGCACCCGTCCGGCGTCACGGTGCACCTGCGGCTTCCGACGTCGTTCTGCGCACCGAACTTCGCCTACCTCATGGTCTCCGACGCACAGGACGCCCTGCGGCGGGTCCGGGGGACGGGTCGGGTCACCGTGCTGCTCGACGACCACCACGACTCCGACAAGATCAACGCCGGGATCGCCGCGGATGCCGGCTACCTCGGAACCTTCGGTGCCGAGGCCGAGGAGAGCCTCGACGCTCTACGGCTGACCTTCCAGCGGAAGGCGCACACCGCGGCGATGGAGCGCTGCGTCATGGCCGCGCTGACCGGAGGGTCGGTCCGGCTCGAAGACCTCGGGCGCCTGAGGCTCGGCGACCTGCCGGCCGGCCGCACCAAGGAGGCGCTGCTGCGCAGACGGGCGGACATCGGCCTGGGCGTCGCTCCCACGGAGCTCGTCGTCGTCGACGAGCAGGGAGCGCCCGTGCCGGACGAGGAGCTGCCCCTGCGTCTGCGTCTCGCGACGTCGGTGCGGATCTCCATCGAGGGCAACGCCCACTTCTGCCGCGGCCTGCTGGCCACCCGCTACGCGGACGGCGACCCCGCAGCCATCACCACGCACATCACGGACACGAGGAGCACGTCATGAGGGCCGTCCAGGTCGTCGGGTACCACACCAAGCTGCAGCTGACGGACGTGCCGGAGCCGCAGGTCCAGGGACCGCTCGACGTCGTCGTCAGGATCGGGGGCGCGGGCGTGTGCCGCACCGACCTGCACATCCTCGAAGGGCAATGGGAGGAGAAGACGGGCGTCGCTCTGCCGTACACGATCGGCCACGAGAACGCCGGCTGGGTGCACGCCGTCGGTGACGCCGTCACCAACGTCGCCATCGGCGACAAGGTGATCCTGCACCCGCTCATCACGTGCGGGCTGTGCCGTGCGTGCCGCTTCGGCGACGACGTGCACTGCGAGAACAGCCAGTTCCCCGGGATCGACACCAACGGCGGGTACGCGGAGTATCTCCGCACGACCGCCCGGAGCGTCGTGCGCATCGATGACGGCCTCGAGCCCTCGGACGTCGCGGCGCTCGCGGACGCCGGCCTCACGGCATACCACGCGGCCGCCAAGGCGGCTCGGGTCACGAGACCGGGCGACGTCTGCGTCATGATCGGCGCCGGCGGGCTCGGCCACATCGGCATCCAGGTGATGAAGGCGATCTCCGGTGCGACGGTCGTCGTCGTCGACCGCAACCCCGACGCCGTCGCCCTGGCCACCTCGATCGGGGCCGACCACGGCGTCGTCGCCGACGGCAACCACATCGAGAAGGTCCTCGAGCTGACCGGCGGGCGGGGCGCCGAGGCGGTCGTCGACTTCGTCGGCGAGGGGGGCGCGACGAAGGAGGGCACGGCGATGCTGCGCCGGGCCGGCAGCTACTTCGTCGTCGGCTACGGCGAGAACATCGACATCCCGACCATCGACGTCATCTCCACGGAAATCAACTTCATCGGCAACCTCGTCGGGTCGTACAACGACCTCCAGGAGCTCATGGTCCTCGCCGCCCAGGGCAAGGTCACGCTCCACACCACGAAGTACCCCCTGGAGGACTTCCAGCAGGCGATCGACGACCTCGACGCCGGGCTCGTGCGCGGACGCGCGATTCTCATCCCCTGACGACGGCCGGTCCGGCCGTCATCGGCGGCCGGCCCCGACCACGTCCGAATCACGAAGGACTGACACACCATGGCCAAGGA
>NZ_JBNDHY010000091.1:0-18761 GCF_056755315.1 Monashia sp. HAY1-2A | reverse complement strand
GGCTGACGCCCGACGAGGCCACCCGCATCCGCAACGAGCGCCGTCTCGCGGCCCTCGGCATCGCGCGGGCGACCGGACCGGAGCTGCCCGGCGAGCAGGCGTACGTCGGGCAGGCCGGTCTCGAGGTCGCCGTCGCCGGCACGTCCGGGACGTGGCGCGTCCACGAGCCCTACCTCGACGAGCTCTTCGCGTCGTCCGGCTCATCCGGCTCATCCGGGTCGTCCGGTTCGCGGGGCACCTTCCGGGGCCGCGCGGCGCTGCTGTCGCCCTTCGACCAGCTCGTGCACAACCGCACCCGGGCCGAGCAGCTGTGGGGCTTCGAGTACTACCTCGAGATGTACAAGCCCAAGGACCGGCGACGCTGGGGCTACTTCGCGCTGCCGATCCTGCACCACGACCGCCTGGTCGGGAAGCTCGACGCCCAGGCCGACCGCAAGGCCGGGGTCCTCGTCGTCAGCGCCGTCCACGAGGACGCCCCGTTCACCCGGTCCATGGCCACGGACGTCGACCGCGAGATCGCCGACCTCGCCGCCTGGCTCGGCCTCGAGGTCCAGCGCGCCTGACGTGGTCGACGACGTCAGCCGCGGCTGACGCCCTGGAGCTGCTCGACGCGTCCGTGCCCGTTCGAGGTGGCGGGCGGGGCGGGCGGCGGGACCACCCCGTCGACGGCGTCGCCGTTGCGCTCGGCGCGCCGGTCGGCCGCGCGCTTGGCCCCGTTGGTCCGGTACCCGCGGATCGCCCGCTTGGACTGGGCCGACAGCACCGACTGGTCGCTCTGGTGCGACAACGCCGACGTGTTGGACATGTTCGACAGGAACGAGAACGCGCTCATCGAGGACCCGATCGACAGCAGCGAGGCGATCGAGCCGATGCTGCCGACGGACAGGATCGAGCCGACGCTGCCGATCGACAGGATCGACCCGGTCGAGCCGATGGACAGGAACGAGTCGCGAGAGGCGATCGACCACTTCCCGCGGAGGGGTCGGGGAATCGTGGGCATGCTCCCGATCCTAGGCACGCGTACTCGGATTTCGCTGCGTTGCGCCGCGGCGCGTATCAGCGCCCTGGTCCTCGGCCCCTCCTGTTCATCCCCTCGCCACTCCGGCCACCCCGGCCACGCAGGATCAGGAGCACGACCGTGACCTCGCCCGGCACCTTCGCCTTCACCGTCCACCCGCGGACCCGCATCGGCGAGGACCTCGCCCGCGTCTGGGCACCGCTGGGGCGCGTCCCGGAGCGCGCGTACGCCACGGCCCTGCGCCGCCTGCCGCCGCCGCCCCACGCCATGGCCCGGATCCGCATCGGTGACGAGCACGTCGGTCACGTCGTGCTCGTCCCGTTCGGCGCACGGCACCTGCTCGAGGCACCCGGCGAGGGACGCGCCCGCGTCCACCGCGCCGTCGACAAGGCCCGCGACCTCGGCTGCGACGTCGTCGGCCTCGGCGCGCTCACCGCCACGGTGACCGGCGGCGGCGTGTCGCTGCGGGGCCGCACCGACATCGGTGTCACCAACGGCAACGCCTTCACCGCCGCGATCATCGACGACCAGGCACGCCGCCTCCTGCGCGAGGCCGTCGACCCCGCCGCCGACGCGCACGTGGCGGTCGTTGGCGCCACCGGCAGCGTCGGCTCCGCCCTGACGCGGCTGCTGGCACGCGACCGCGCCGTGGCCCGCCTGACGCTCGTCGCCCGGTCGCGTCCCCGCCTCGAGGCCCTCGCCGCCGAGGTGGGACGCCGGGTGCCGACGACTGCAGCCACGACCCTCGGTGCCGTGGGCGACGCCGACCTCGTCGTCCTGCTCACCGCCTCGGCCGACGCGCTGCTCGGGCCCGAGCACCTCAAGCCCGGTGCGGTCGTCCTCGACGGCACCCAGCCGCGCAACACCTCCGCCGACCTCCTCGGCACCCGTCCGGACGTCCTCGTCGTCGACGGCGGTGTCGTGTCGATCCCGTCGCTGCGCCTCGTCGGCGGCGACATCGGCCTGCCGGACGGACGCGCGTACGCGTGCTTCGCCGAGACGGCACTGCTCGCCCTGTCCGGCCACTGTGGCCACTTCTCCATCGGCGCTCCCGACCTCGAGCTCGTCGACCAGACGCGGGCGCTGGCAGCGGACCTGTCGCACCTGGGTTTCCGCGCCGCAGCTCCGACGTCGTTCGGTCGGCCGGTCACCCTCGACCGCAGCGCGGATCGCCGCGGTCCTGAGGCCGGCACCCGACGCGTGGTGCTGGGGGTGGCGTCGTGACCACCGTCGTGCGCGGCGGCCACCGGGCCCGGCAGCGCGTCGTCCTCCTCGGCGGCGGCTACGTCACGCTGCACGCCTACGCCGGCCTCATGCGTCGGGCGGGGCGGGCCGTCCGCCGCGGCGACGTGCAGGTCGTCGTCATCAGCGCCGACGACGCCCACAGCTTCCACGGCTTCACCGGCGAGGTGCTGGCGGGCCTGCTCCCCTACGACCGCATCCGCACCCCGCTGGCCGGCGCGATGCCGCACGCCCACGTCGTCGTCGGCCGGGCCGTCGGCATCGACACCGGGCGCCGCCTCGTCCGGTACGAGCAGGACGGCGAACCGGGCCAGCGCGTCCTCGACTACGACGAGCTCGTCGTGGGTACCGGCGGCCGGGAGCCGGCCACGACGGTCCCCGGGCTCGCCGAGCACGGGTTCACCCTGCGCTCGCCCGGCGACATCGAGGTGCTCGCCGACCGGGTCCGCGCGGCCGCCGACCAGCACGGGCTGCGCCGGCACACCGTCGTCGTCGCCGGCGGCGGCCTGGCCGGGGTGGAGATGGCCGCGGCGGTCGCCGACCTCGGGGGCGCCCGCGTCCGCGTCGAGCTCGTCCACTCGGGGCCGAACCTGTTGCCCGAGCTGCACGAGGCCCAGCCCCGCCTGGCGCGTCGCGCCGCGGACGAGCTGCGGCGCCTCGGCGTCGACGTCCGGCTCGGCCTCCGGCTCGCGGCGGTCACCGCCGACCGGGCCGTCCTGTCCGACGGCACGACGCTGCCGGCGACCACCGTCATCGCGACGATCGGCCAGCGGCCCGTGCGCGTTCCCGGTCTCGACGAGCACCGCGACCCGCGCGGCCGACTCGTCACCCGCCCCGACCTGTCCGTCGTCGAGCACGTCTGGGCGGCCGGCGACGCCGCGTGCGTTGTGCACCCGACGCGGCGCGAGCCGGTACCCGCCAACGCGCTGTGGGCCATCAAGGGCGGCGACCACGTCGGCGCCAACGTCGGCCGGTCCATCCGTGGACGCGAGACGCGGGCGTTCGGCTACCGCGGCCTCGGCCAGGCCGCGTCGTTCGGGATGGGACGCTCGATCAGCGAGCTCTACGGCGTCCCCTTCACCGGATGGGCTGCCTGGGTGCTGCGGGTGACCTTCTTCCTGCGGTTCATGCCGTCGCGCCGCAAGGCCCTGCAGGTGGTCGGTGACCTCGCCCGGGTCGCCCGGCACGGCCGCCCGGTGCCCTCGGCGGCGTCACGAGGCGCGCTGATCCCGTTGGCCGCCGCTCGCGGCGGCGGCCACCTCGGCCACTTGGAGCGCGTCGAGACCTACCCGCCGCGCCCGGCCCGGTCGTCCGCCGCTTCCTACGTCACTGCTCACTCTGACTGAGCACTGACGTACCAGCAGCACCCCCACGCCCCCCGCGGCGACACACCCTCCCACCGCTACGTCACTGCTCACTCTGACTGAGCACTGACGTACCCGCAGGACCCCCACCCCCCGCAGCGACACCCTCCGACCGCTACGTCACTGCTCACTCTGACTGAGCACTGTCGTAGGCGTGGGCGGGACAGCCCCCGAGCCTGCTGACGGGCCGCCCGATCTCGTCAGTCGTCGAGCTCGAGGACGCACGCCGTCCCGAGGTCGACGAAGCCGACGCGCCGGTAGATGTCGGCCGTGGGGTCGGAGCCCGCGGTGAGGAAGACGAGGTCGACGCCGTGCTCGCGACACGTGCTGACGAGCGTGCGGGTGATGGCGCTGCCATGGCCCCGGCCGCGGTGCTTCGGCGGCACGGCGATCCCCATGAGCTCGGCGACGTCCCCCCGCGGCGCGGCCGACCCCGCGCCGCAGAGCCGACCCTCCTCGAACGAGGCGACGACGACGAGCTCGCCGTTCTCGATGAGCTCGGGGCGCTTGCCGGTGTCCTTCGGCTCGACGACGTCACGCTCGCCGAACCCCGCCGACACGGTCCCGATGGCGAGGGCGAGGTGCGGCTCGGCCGGACGCAGCGGGCGGGCCCGCGGGTCCGGTTCGACGACGACGTCGGGGGGCAGGACGAGCAGCGGGTAGCGGCGCGGCTCGTACCCGGCCGCGCGGACCGCGGGCAGCAGCGTCGGCGTCACGTCGTCCACCCACTCGATGGCACGCGGCACGTCCAGGGCCGCCTGCCGCGCGAGGACCCGCTCGACGTCCGACACGGTGAACGCGTCACCGCCGCCGAGGCGCGGCCGCGCGTAGAACTGCCAGCCGGTGCCCTCCTCGGCCAGGAAGAGGGTGAACGGGCCCACCTCCTCGGTCGTGGCCACGGCGCGCGGGACACGGTCGTAGTACGCCTCGATGCGGTGCAGGCGCCGGTCGGCGGGACCGGGTTGGCGGCGCGTGCGCGAGGTCGTCATGCGGCGAGGATGACACCGCCTCCGGGCCGCGGGCCATCCATTTGGCGGTGCCGGTCGGACAGGGCGGGGGTCATCGCCCGCGGCGGCTGCGGAGGTAGTCGGCGACGACGTACTCGCCGAGCCGCGACACGTCCGGGGTGAAGACGCGTCCGCCGGCCCGGCGCGCGACGGCGTCGACGAACCGCGCGAGGCCCGGGTCGTCGCCGAGCATGAAGACGTTGAGCGTGGCGCCCGAGCGTCGCAGCTCGTCGACCTGCGCCACGGTCGCGCGGACCGTCTCGGGCAGGGCCGGCCAGTGGAACGACGGCCGCCCGTCGGCCTCGAGATGGGCCGTCGGCTCGCCGTCGGTGACGACGAGCACGACGGGCTCCGCGTCGGGATGGCGCCGCAGGTGGCGGGAGGCGAGCATGAGCGCGTGCTGGAGGTTGGTGCCCTGCACCCACTCGGGCTCGGCCTCGGTCAGCTCGACGGGCGACAGGCGGCGGGCGGCGAGGTTGAACCCGATGATCTCGAGCGCGTCGTGGCGGAACCGCGTCTGCACGAGGTGCGAGAGGGCGAGCGCCGTCTGCTTCATCGGCCCCCAGCGTCCCTCCTGGAGCATCGAGAAGGACATGTCGACGCAGAGGGCGACGGCCGCGCGGGCGCGTCGCTCGGTCTCGGCCACCTCGAAGTCCTCGACGAGCAGGTCGACGCCACCGGTGCCCGACGCAGACCGGTGGGCTGCAGTGCGGCGCAAGGCGTTCGAGACGGTGCGGACGGTGTCGATCGGCAGCTCGTCGCCGAACTCCCACTGCCGTGAGAGTCCCGTCAGCTCGTCGGCCTGGCCGGCACTGCGGTCGTCGTGGTCACCCCGGCCGGTGGCGTCGACGCGCTCGAAGACGCGGCGCAGCGCCGTCTCGCCCAGACGCCGGACGGCGCGAGGCGTGAGCCGGAGGCCGTCGTCGCCCCTCGAGACGTAGCCCTGGCGCTCGAGCTCGTGCTCGAGCCGGCGCAGCTGGTCCATGTCCCTGGCGGCGTCGGCGCCGAGGTGCTGCTCGAGACGCTCGACGTCGACGTCGTCGAGGCTCGCGCCGTAGTACGACTGGCCGAGCTGCTCGCCGAGCTGCTCGAGGTCGGCCAGCTCCGCGACGGCGTCGACCGCCTGGCCCCAACCCAGCGACTCGGGTCCCTGCCCCGGGCGCACCGGCGTGGAGCGGTCCAGGCCCGGGCGCAGCGCGCGGAGGTTGTCGGACAGCTGCGCCATCTGCGAGGCGAGATCGGGGTCCCCGAGCGCGTCCGACATCAGCTGGGCCAGCTGCTCGCGCTGCTCCGGGCTCAGCGACGCGAGCAGGCGCTCCGCGGCGGCCTGCCGGCGGGCGAGGGCGTCGATCAGCTCGTCGACGTTCTGCGGGTTCTCGGGGAACATCTCGCCGTGCTTGGCCATGAAGTCGCGGAACCGATCGTCGGTGTCCTCGCCCCGGGCGTGCGCCGCGAGCAGCTCGTTGAGGTCCGCGAGCATGTCCTTGACCGCCTGCATCGCTCTGGGGTCGTCGCCGGACAGCGCCCGGCGCAACCCCTCGAACTGCGCGCCGACGACCTCTTGCTGGAGCATGCGTCGGATCTGCTCGTAGGTGGCGCGGGCCTCGTCGGAATGCCACTCGTGGTCGGCGAGCGCCCGCACCGCACCGGCGACGTCGTCGGGGATCGTCGCGAGGTCCATCTCCGCGAGGCGCGCCGCGTCGCCCTCCTCACCGGCGAGGGCGTCGCGCTCCTGGGCGAGCGCCTGGTCGAGCATGGCGCGCACCTGGTCGAGCGTGCCGCCGAGGTCGCCGCGGCGGCGGGCCGCCTCGCGCAGCCGACGGACACGGTCGGCGAGGTCGTCGAGCCCGCGCCGGCCGTCCAGGCCGCGTCGGAGCAGGTCGCGCAGCGACTCCCGGAGGCTGCCGCCGGCGAGGACGTCACGACCGACCTCGTCGAGCGCCGAGCGGACGTCGAACGGCGGCGCCAGCGGGTCGGGGCCACCGGTCCACGGCCCGTAACGGAAGCGGCCGTGCACGTCGCCGGTGTCGCGAGGGCTCATCGCCCCACGCTACGTCCGGCCCCGGAGGCTGTCGACGGCCGTCGCCGCGCCGCAGGTCCCGCCGACCCCCGCGTGGCGGCCTGCGCGTCGCGGCTCACGACGGAGGGCCGAGGCGGAACAGGACGACCGAGCCGAGGACGAGCACCGCGGCTCCTGCGACCTGGCTGCCCATGAGCAGCGACCACGCCTGGATCCCCGGCAGGGAGTCGGACCCGGTACGCAGGCGGTGGAGCAGCACGGCGTCGACGCGTCGTCGCGCGTGGTCGGCGACGATGACCATGACCGCGAACACCACCGTCTTGACGACGAGCACCAGGCCGTAGCCGGTGGAGGGCAGGCCCACCACGTCGGCCCGGCTGCTGCCGACCACGAGGACGACGCTCGACACGACCACGGTCACGACGCACGCCAGCGTCGTCCGCGAGAACGCGCCGACCTCCGCCGACAGCGCGTCGAGGTCGCGCATCGGCAGGCCGGACGC
Source organism: Monashia sp. HAY1-2A (assembly GCF_056755315.1). Taxonomy (NCBI): domain Bacteria; kingdom Bacillati; phylum Actinomycetota; class Actinomycetes; order Micrococcales; family Intrasporangiaceae; genus Intrasporangium; species Monashia sp. HAY1-2A. Next base: position 11,608 of record NZ_JBNDHY010000091.1, on the reverse strand, counting down.
TGCGAGGACGACGACACCGCCGAGCCAGACCGCCGCCGCGACGACATGGGCGAGGAGCGCGACGACGACCAGCCAGGGACGCGGGCCGGGCGCGTCGGCCGGCGCGGCGAGGAACGTCGCCGACAGGACGACGACCGCGAGGCACGCCCAGCCGCGTCGCGGACCGACGATCGGCCCCGCCGCCAGGTCGGGGAACCAGGCGACGAGCGCGGCGAGGGCGGCGAGCCGGACCAGCACGGACGCCCACGTGTCACGCGGGACGTCGCCGAACGGCGTCCCGGTGGTCACGAGGACGACCGGGAGCAGGACGGCGGCGGCGCCCAGCACGTAGACGCCGACGTCGACGAGGAGCAGCTGCCTGCGCAGGTACCGGCCGTCGCGGGCCACAGTGGCCCAGAAGGCGAGCGGCCCTGCGACGAGGACGAACCCGACGAGCGCCGCGGCCTCGTCGAGGAACAGCAGCACCTCCCGAAGCGCGGTGACCATCACGGCCTCGGCAGGTCGAGCTGGAGGACGACGAGCGCACGGTCGACGGGCAGCGGCGCGCGCACCGTCATGGCGCCGCGGACGCCGTCGGAACACACGCGCGCGTCGCCGGTCAGCTCCGGGCAGGTGAGGTTGAGCACGGAGTCGCCCTGGGTGGACACGACGACCGGCGCGTCGGCCGAGGACACGAGCGGTGCGACGGCTGCGAGGGAGCGGCCGGCAACGGACGGGACGCTGCGCACCGTGCTGCCGCTGAGGACGTACCGCAGCTCGAGGACCAGCGAGGGTCGCCCGACCACGACGACCTGCCGTGTCGACACCGTGCCGGAGTCGACCGCTACCGGCTGGCCGTCGACGGTCAGCTGCACCTGCAGGGCCACCGGACGGAGGGTGCGGAAGTCGCGGCCCGCCGCCCCGACGTCGGGCGGCCGGAGGGTCAGCCGCGTCAGCTCGGTGGCGAGCACGACCCGTTCGGAGACCTCGAGCGCCCCGTCCGGTGTCGGTGTGACCCGCAGGTGCACGCCGGGCTTGTTGATGCCGGGCCCGCTCGGCGCCCGGGACGTCGGCGTCGCGTGCGGCGGCGTCCTCTTCGGCGCGGGTGTCGGCTTCGAGGGCCTCGGGGGCGTCGGTGACGGCCTCGTGCCGCCCTCGCCGGTCGCCCGCGGCGCGGCAGGCTCCGGACTGCCGGACCGCGTAGTGGAGCCCACCTCCGGCGCATGGGCCCAGACCCACCCGGCCCCGGCCAGCAGGGCCAGGGGCAGGGCGACGCCGGCCCCGTACCGCCGCAGGACGACGGAGCCCCGCTTGGTGCGTGCGTCCCCCATGGGCCGCATCCCTTCCCCGGCCAGATCCCTCCCCCCGAGAGACCTCCGGTCCCATGAGTCTGACCTATAGTCGATGTCACGGGACCTGTCGGACGGGGGAAACTTTCCGAAGGCTCCGGGACTCTCACCTGGGGAGGTGGAGCGCATGGACGTTCGTCGACGCGCGGTCGTGGGGGCCGCGGCACTCATGACGACGGCAGTACTCGGCGCGTGGGCCGGGGCGTCGCAGGCTGCGGAGCCGCAGGCGCGAATCTACGTGGTCCAGGGGTTGCCCGGACGCACGGTCGACGTCGCCGTCGACGGCCGGACCGAGGCCACCGGCATGGCCGGGGCCACGCTGTCGAAGGCCATCGACGTCAGCCCCGGCAAGCACACGATCTCGTTCTCCGACAAGGGAACCCGCATCCTCGCCCGGATGGTCGACCTCCGACGGGGGTCGAGCACGGACGTCGTGCTGCACCTGCCCGTCAACCCGGCAGGGGCCCCGACGGTGACGCTCTACGACAACGCGACCAAGCCCGTGCCGGCCGGCAAGGCGGCGGTCGCCGTGGCGCACACCGCTGCCGTGCCCCCGGCCGACATCCGCGTGAACGGCAAGGTGCTGTTCGCCAACATCGCCAACGGCGAGTCACTCGACCTCGTCGTGCCCGCAGGGACGTACCGGGTCGACATCGTCCCGGCCGGAGCCACCTCGCCGGTCGTCCTCGGGCCCCTCGACCTCGCCGTCAAGGCCGGGTCGCTCAACCGCGTCTTCGCCGTCGGGGACCCGTCGAGCAAGACGATGCGCGTCGTCGTGCAGGTGCTTCCCGTCGGGAGCACCGGCTCGGGCGCCCCGGGGCGGGTCGACACCGGCGCCGGGGGACAGACGGACGCCGGCTCCGCGCTGTCGTTCGGGCCGCTCTCGCTGCACCGGTGACGCCCGGAGGGCTCCGCACGCGCCGTCCGGGGCGACGCGTGGTGGTACCGGTCGTGGTCATGAGCATGGCCGTGCTCCTGAGCCTGGGCGTGGCGGGCTGCGGTTCGCCGGTCACGGCGGCGGGCACGTCGGCGGGGAGGTCGGCAGGCACGGCACCGCAGGCGGCGGGCACGGAAACCGCGACCCCGGCAACAGCAGCGACGGCGAGCGCACCACCGTCTGCTCGCGTGGCCCGCACCGCGGCGAGCGAACGCGTGCGGTTCCGGCCCGAGCGCGTCGTCCTGCCCGGTGGGGAGGACGCACCGGTCGACCCGGCCACCACCGTCGACGGCGTGCTGGCCGTCCCGACCGACATCCGGCGCGTCGGCTGGTGGGACGGCAGCGCGTGGGCCGGTGACCCCTTCGGCACCGTCGTCGTCGCCGGCCACCTCGACGCGCCGGGCCAGGGCCTCGGGTTCTTCGAGCGGCTGGCCCGCCTCCGTCCCGGCGACCCCGTCGTGCTCGAGGGCGCGGGGCACCGGGCCGGCTACCGCGTCACGTCGGTGCGGGCCGTCCCCAAGGCCGCCATCGACGCGTCGAGCGCGGTCTTCGACCAACGGGGCGAGCACCGACTCGTGCTCATGACGTGCGCGGGCCACTTCGACCGGGCGACGCGCAGCTACGACGAGAACCTCGTCGTGACCGCAGTGCCCTCCGGCGCGGCCCGCTGAGCCCGGGGCCGTCGGCTCAGGCCCCGTAGACGGTGCGGCCCGCGACGGTGTCCTTGTCGATGCGACGCGTCAGGTGCAGGCCCTCGAGCACGAACTCCACTGCGGCAGCGACCTGCCCGGGTGACGCGTCGTCGCCGTGGCCGAGCCGGTCGAGGACCTTGCTCAGGCCCGGCACCGTGCCGACCTGGGCCAGCAGTTCGGTACCGGGGATGAGGTCGCCGGTCTCGACGACGGCCCCGTCGGCGAAGAGGTTGGTGAACCCGGTGAGGTCGAGGCCGGCGAGGCGCGCCCGGTACGTCTCGGCCGTCGCAAGCCGCAGCAGGTGCGCGAGGACGTCGCGCTCGCGCCCCTCCTCACCCATCTCGAACTCGACCTTGCCGAGCAGGGTGGGCACGACGGTCGGCACGTCGCAGATGCGCGCGACGGCGTAGGCCTCGCCGACGCGGGCCGACCGACGCAGGGCCGAACCCGCCACCCCCTCGGCGGCCGCGATCGCGAACCGCGCGGAAACCCCCGACCGCTGGTCGACCGACGCCGACTCGCGCAGCCCTCGGGTGAACCGGGCGATGACCTCCAGCAGGTGCTCGGGCACGTCGGCGACCAGGTGCGCCTCCTGTGCGACAAGCTCCACCTCGTCCGCCACCTCGAGCGGGTAGTGGGTGCGGATCTCGGCGCCGAAGCGGTCCTTCAGCGGAGTGATGATCCGGCCGCGGTTCGTGTAGTCCTCCGGGTTGGCCGTGGCGACGAGCAGGACGTCGAGGGGCAGTCGCAGCGAGTACCCGCGGATCTGGATGTCGCGCTCCTCGAGCACGTTGAACAGGGCGACCTGGATGCGCTCGGCGAGGTCGGGCAGCTCGTTGAGGCCGAAGATGCCGCGGTTGCTGCGCGGGACGAGGCCGTAGTGGACGGTCTCGGGGTCGCCGAGCGTGCGGCCCTGGGCGACCTTGACCGGGTCGACGTCGCCGACGAGGTCACCGACGCTCGTGTCGGGGGTCGCGAGCTTCTCGGTGTAGCGCTCGCTGCGGTGTCGCCACACGACGGGCAGGTCGTCGCCGAGCTCGCCGGCGAGGCGTCGGCAGCGCACGCACGACGGCTGGTGCGGGTCGTCGCCGATCTCGCACCCCTCGACGACCGGGCTCCACTCGTCGAGCAGCCCGGCGAGGGTGCGCATGAGCCGCGTCTTGCCCTGGCCGCGCTCGCCGAGCAGGACGAGGTCGTGGCCGGCGAGCAGGGCGCTCTCGAGCTCGGGCAGCACGGTGTCCTCGAGCCCGACCATGCCCGGGAACGCGTCCTCGCCCGCTCGGAGGCGGGCGAGGAGGTTGTCGCGGATCTCGGCCTTGACGCTGCGATGGACGTGCCCGGACGCGCGCAGGGCGCCGAGCGTCGCGGGCCGGGAGCCGGTGGGGTTCGAGCCGGTGCCGTCGCTGGTGCCGCTGGTGCCGCTGGTGTCGCTGACGAAGTCGCTCACCACCTCACGCTACGTCCGCCCCGGCGACGTGTCGAAGGGTCGTCCCGGCGGGTGGGCGTCGGACCGACTCGCGGCATGGGGTCCGCCACCGCCCGATGGCCGGGCTCGGCGGGTGGTTGGCTGGGCCCATGGACACCGACGCGTGGCGCGAGCGCATCCGGGCCTTCGCCGACGAGCGCGACTGGGGCCGCTTCCACGACCCGAAGAACCTCGCCATGGCGTTGTCCGTCGAGGTGGCCGAGCTCGTCGAGGTCTTCCAGTGGATGACCCCCGAGGAGTCACGAGCCGTCATGGCCGGCGACCGCGCGGGTGACGTCGCCGACGAGGTCGCCGACGTCCTGACCTACCTGCTGCGCCTCGCCGACGTGCTCGACCTCGACCTCGACGCCGCCCTCGCCTCGAAGGCGCGGCGCAACGCCGAGCGGTACCCGGTCGAGACCTCACGCGGGTCGAGCGCGAAGGCTCCGCCGCTCGGTCGGGCGGAACAGGTGGTGCCGGCGGCGACGGCCGGGCCGCCGGTGCCGCCACCCGTCGAGGTGACCGCACCGGTGCTCGGGGTCGACGCGTGCCGGGCCGGGTGGGTGGGAGCGGTGCTCGAGCCGGACGCCCCACGGCCGCGGGTCGTCGTGGCGCCGACCATCTCGGGGCTCGTCGAGCTCGTGCGTGAGTCGCTCGGCCTGGCCGTCGTCGGCATCGACATCCCGATCGGGCTGCCCGACTCCAGCCTTCGCCAAGCGGACGCGTTGGCCCGCAAGGCGATTCGCGGCAAGGCCGCCTCGGTCTTTTCGACGCTGACCCGAGCCGCCTACGCCGCGTCGACGCGCGAGGAGGCCGATGCCGTCAACCGGCGCCTGGTCGGCCAGGGCGTCGGCGCCCAGGCGTTCGGGCTGCGCGAGAAGATCCTCGAGGTCGACGCGTGGCTGCGCACCCGACCGACGGTCCGCGTCCTCGAGGTGCATCCCGAGGTCTCGTTCGCGACGATGGCGGGCCGACCCATCGTGCCGGGCAAGAAGACGGACGACGGACGCGACCTGCGCCTGGCCGCCCTCGCCGCCGCCGGCATCGCCCGTCCGTCGGTGCTCGGCGGCTCGGGCTATGCCGCCGACGACGTCATCGACGCGTGCGCCGTCGCCTGGACGGCCGCGCGGTACGCCGCGGGCCTGGCCACCTCGCTGCCCGACCCGCCCGAGGTCTTCGCCGACGGCCTCCCCGCCGCCATCTGGTGCTGAGCAGGCGGGACGGCCGCGCCAGAATGGGGCCATGACCGGGTTCCGCATCGAGCGTGACGACCTGACCGACCCCGCCGTCGTGGCGCTCCTCGACGGTCACGTCGCCGAGCTGCGCCGCATCTCGCCGCCCGAGAGCTCGCACGCGCTCGACCTGGACGGCCTGCGGGCCCCGGGCGTGACGTTCTGGGTGGCCCGCGACACCGATCACGGCGTGCTCGGCTGCGGTGCGCTCAAGGTGCTCGACGCGTCGCACGGCGAGGTCAAGTCGATGCGCACCGCCCCCCGGGCCCAGCGCCGCGGCGTCGCCCGGGCCCTGCTCGCCGAGGTGCTCGACGAGGCCAGACGGTCGGGGCTGACGCGTCTCAGCCTCGAGACCGGCTCCGCCGGTTTCTTCGCCCCGGCCCGGGCCCTGTACGCGGCGCACGGCTTCGTCGAGTGCGGCCCCTTCGCGGGCTACCGCCTCGACCCGCACAGCACCTTCATGACCCGCGAGCTGTGACGCGTCCCCGCGTCAGGCGCCGGCCGACGCCTGGGTCGGCCGGCCCTCACGGCAGCGGCCAGCGCCGACGCTGTGGCGTCCCAGCCCGGCTGCGTCGGGTGCACGAACTCGGCGACGTCGCGACCCGGTGACCCGACGGGCACCAGCCACGCCGAGGACTGGTCGCCGAGGACCCGCGGGTCGAGCCCGTGGACGCGGCCGCCCCACGCCTGCTTGACGGTGTCGACGAAGTGGTAGCGGTCGGCGCCCGGCTCGGCGTCGAGCTCGGCGACCGCCTGCGCCTGGAGGGCGTCGCCGAGGCGCTGGAGGTCGTTGAGGGCGGCCCCGGCGTCGTAGGTGGGTGCCACCTCGGGAATGCCGTAGCTCTCGCGGTCGATGAGAAGGGGGTAGCTGAGCAGGTACACCTCGGCGTGACCCCCCGATCGGGCCTCGACCGCGCGTAGTGCCTCCGTGGTGCGCTCCACCATGGTCGGGGCCTTGGCGCGGGCGGCGTCGAGGTCGGCCTTGCACCGCGTCGGCTCGCGGGCCACGAGGCAGTCGGCGACGATCGCCGAGAAGCCGATGTCGTTGCCGCCGATGGTGAGGAAGACCTCGTCGGTGTCCGGCGTGACGGCGTCGATCTGCGGCCGTGCGTAGAGCTGGCACTGCACGGTGCCGGTGTAGAGGCTGCCGACCCCGACACCCGCGAGGAACGTGTAGCGGTAGTCGAAGTCGGGCTGGGCCGGGACGCCGCACAGGCGCGCCACCCGGGCCCGGCGCAGCCACTCGGCCTGCTGGTCGGGGTAGGCCGCCGGGTCGATCGGGTAGGTGGCGGTCTTCGTCGAGGGGTCGCCGAGGTCGCGTGGCTCGAGGATGTCGGCGACGACCCCGCCGCTGCAGGCGACGTTCGTGTAGCTCGCGCCGATCGCCGCAGCGACCTGGGCCCCGTAGTTGTCGGGCGAGCGGTAGCACGTGCGTTCCTCGTACGTTCCGGTCCCGTTGCCGGCCGAGTAGGAGTCCCCGAGCTGGACGACCTGCCGCGACGGCGTGGCGGAGGCCTCCGTCACGCCGGCCGCGGTCGTCAGGCCGGTGGCGGCGAGCGCGAGCGCCACTGCGGCGACCCGTGCGGGCCGGGACAGGCGGCGGGCGGAGCGGTGCACGTGGGACTCCTTCGTCCGGTGACGGTCTCGGGTTCCCAACGACGTCGAGGGGCCGAAGGTCACGCGCTCCCGGTCCGAGGCGCCGTCACCGGGATGTCACGTCGAGCTCACGACGGCGTGACCTCCTGGGGTGATGATGAGGGGGTCGGCTCCCTCGGGTGGCCGCGATGGGGCCGCCGGGACGGGTCGGCGCGGCACCCACCGCGAAGGAGGAGCGATGAACCGCATCAGGGCGATCATCCGGTGGCTCGACGACTACACCCTCTGGGCCTTCAACCCCGACGTCCCGGGCTCACGGCTGTTCCGGTGACTCAGCCGGCGCGGGCGTGCTCCACGAGCCAGTCGAGGGCGTCCTCGGCGCGCGCCAGCACCGAGATGTGCCCCGCGCCGGGCTCCACCCACAGCTCGGCGCCCGGCACCCGACCGGCGAGCCATCGCCCGTGCGAGGCCGGCACCATGCGGTCGGCCTCGCCGTGCACGACGAGCGTGGGTGCCGTGACCTCGGCAGGGTCGAAACCCCAGTCGCGCACGTAGGCGAGGTCGTCGTCCACGACCGGCGCGGGTCCGGCCGCGACCGCCGGACCGACGACCGACCCGAACCAGCCCCACGGCCCGGCGAACATCGCCTCGTCGGCGGGGAGGAAGCCGAGGTCCTCGGCCGACGGCTCGGGACCCCCGGCCCCGGCCGCCTCGTGACGCTCCTTCGCCGCCCTGCCGGCCACCGCGGCCCGCAGCGACGCCTCGCCACCCGGCGCCATCCCGGCGAACCAGTCGAGCCCGCCGGCTGTCGCAGGCCCGTACGGCGCCACCGGCGAGATGGCGACCGCGGACCGGACCCGGGTGGGGAGCAGAGCCGCCGCTGCGAGGACGTGCGACCCACCGCCGGAGTGGCCCATCGCCGAGAACGTGCCGACGCCGAGGTGGTCGAGGACGCGTCGCACGTCGTCGGCGGCAGATCCGACGGAGCGGTCCGGTCGCGGCGTCGACCCGCCGTAGCCGGGCCGGTCGTAGCCGACCCACCGGACGCCGTGGCGTCGCCCGGCCGGGAACAGGGGCACGGGCGGTGGTCCGATGTTCGGGGTGCCGTGGAACCACACGACGACGGGCGGGTCCGCCACCCCGTCCGGCGCGCCCGTGTCGTAGACGTGCAGGACCGAGCCGTCGGGCGCCTCGACGTCGAGCTCGCGGACGACCGGTGGTTCAGGGACGGAGGGGTCCGACCCGTGGGTCACCCGATCGGTCACTGGACCTCGCCCTTCCTCGGAGGTGTTCCACCCGGCGCGCGAGCACGTCGCCGCCGTGGTGAGCCTTGCACACGGGTACATACCATGGTCCGCTCGCACACTGCCGGTACCGTCGCTGCGTGGCCGACGCCTCCGCATCCGAGACCTCCCCACCCGGCGCGTCCCCTCCGGACGCGTCCGCACCCGGCATGTCCGGCCGCCTGTCCTGCGCGGGCGCGCGGCCCGCGAGGGAGACCGACGCCGTGGTCGCGGGGGCTCGCGCGGACGAGGCACAGCGGTCGGTGCAGCTGCTCTTCAGCAGGCCGCTCGCCGGGCTGCCGGCAACGACGCTGGCCCGCGTGCGCGCTCCCGCCGGGCGGGGCGACGGCTCGCTCGGCGGCCTGCGCGGCCCCTGGCACTACTGGTGGCAGGCTCACCACCTCGACGCCGTCGTCGACGCGGGACTGCGCCGCCTGCGTGCGGGCGACCTCGCCGGTGCGGCCGCCGCGGCGGCCCGGGGCGACCGGGCCCTCGCCACGGTCCGGCTTCGCAACGGCGGCCGCTGGACCAACGAGTTCTACGACGACATGGCCTGGCTCGCCCTGGCAGCCGGACGCCTGGGCCGGCTGCACCGGTTCGTCGAACGACGACGCGGCCACCGCCGGCTCCGGTCGGTGCGGCGCGCGCTGACGGCCGAGCTGCGCTCGGCGCTGACCGACGACGTCGGTGGCGGCCTGTTCTGGAGCACCGACCGCGACCTCAAGAACGTCCCCGCGAGCGGGCCCGCGGCCCTCCACCTGGCCCGGCTCGGCGACCTCGACTCCGCGCGCCGCATCCTCGACTGGGCCTACGAGCGGCTCTGGGCCCCCGACTCCGGGCTCTTCGCCGACGGCATCCGCCTGCGCGAGGGCGCAGAGGTGCTCGTGCCCGACGTGTGGAGCTACAACCAGGGCACCGTCCTCGGCGCGCTCGTCACGGTCGGCGACCCCGAGAGCCTCGCCCGCGCAGCCGCGCTCGTCGGGGCGATAGACGCCGGGCTCACGGCATCCCGGGCCCTCGACGCGCCCGACACCTCCGCCCGCCCGGACGTCCAGGACGTGCAGGACGCGCCGGACGTGCCGGATGTCGCCCGCGTCCTGCGGACCCATGGGGCGGGGGACGGCGGCCTGTTCACCGGCATCCTCGCCCGCTACCTCGCGCTCGCGGCGGACACCGACCAGCTCGATGCGTCGGCCCGGGCGACCGCCTCTCGGCTCGTCCACGACACGGCGGACGCCTTCTGGGCCGGGCGCGACGCCGGCCGACGGGTCGGGCGACGTGGCCCTGCGACGGTGTTCTCGCTCGACCCGCTCCGACCGGCCTCGACCACCCTTCCCCCTCCCCAGGGTCTCGAGCTGTCCCCACAGCTGCAGGCCTGGACCGTGCTCGAGGCGGCCGCCCGGCTGGCCTGAGGCCCGCCGGCAGCACCGAGGGGGCGGGTGCGCACCGGGCTCGGGCGGGCCAGACTCGGGGGATGGGAGGACCTCGACGCGTCACCACACCCTGGACCGGTGGGCCGACCCGGTTCGACGGGGTCCGGCACGTCGGCGCCTCGGCCACCCTGGCTGCCGTCCTCGCGGCATCCGCGTGCACCGGCGCCTCACCGGACACCACGACGCCGTCGACGCGCGGTGCGACGTCGGGCACGACACAGGGCACGACACGGGGCACAACAGAGGGCACGACGTCGAGCACGACCTCGGGCCCGACGTCGAGCGCCGGGTCCGCGCCACCGGCGACGCGTCCGGCTCCGCCGGCACCCGGCCCGGGAGCGCGCCCGGCCACGGCCGACCCGGCCTCCGTGCCGGCCCAGATCGCGGCCCGGTACGAGGGCGGCAACCTCCGCCTCGGCCGCGAGCGCGGCAGCACCGAGGCCTACCGACAGTTCTACGCGACCTACGAGAGCAACGGGTTGACGATCTCCGGGCGCATCAACATCCCGCGCGGGAAGGGTCCGTTCCCGGCGGTCGTCCTCGCGCACGGCTACGTCGACCCGGCCGAGTACACCAACGGCGAGACGATGCTGCGCGAGCGCGACTACCTGGCCCGGCACGGATACGTGACGCTGCACATCGACTACCGCAACCACGCCCAGTCCGACACGGACCCCGACAACGACGCGAACCTGCGCGCCGGCTACACCGCCGACGCCATCAACGCCGCGCTGGCGCTGAAGAAGGCGCAGGTCGTCGACTCGCACCGCATCGCCCTCGTCGGTCGGTCGATGGGTGGCGGAGTCGTCTACTCGGCGCTCGTCGTGCGGCCGGGGCTCTTCCGAGCGGCCGTGGCCTACTCACCGGTGAGCTCGGACACCGTCGACAACTTCGACCGGTGGGTACGCCGAGACCCCGGCCGGACGGGCGTGGCCCGCAAGGTCATCGCCCGGCTCGGCACCCCCGAGGCGCAGCCGGCACGGTGGGCCACGACGAGCCCACGGACGTACTTCGCGCGGATCACCGACCCGGTGCTCATCCACCACGGGACGGCGGACGAGGACTGCCCGATCACCTGGTCGGCCGAGACCGTCCGGGCGCTCCGGGCGGCGGGCAAGGACGTGACGTACGACGTCTACCCGGGCCAGCGACACACCTTCACGACGCAGTGGCCGCTGTCGATCCGGCGCACGACGGCCTTCCTCGACGCCCGGCTGGGCTGACGCCGGGGCCTCGGGCCGGCGCCCCGCTTCGTGTCCGGCTGCGGACATGAGTACGGGGTGGGTCCGCATCCCCCTGCGGAACCCACCCCGTTCACATCCCCCTCCCCCAACGGAGCCGGAACGATGTCCCCCCTTGGCGCCGATCCCACCCCTGGTCGGCTCCCCGGTTCGTTCCCTCCCCGATGACCCATACTTTTCCGGACGAACTGCAAGTCGCGCCGGGCCTTGCCCTCAGAATTTCTGCAAGAGTCCTGCAAGATCGGACAAACCTGACGAACGGGCGCGGTGGTCCGGCGAGATCGCCTCAGCGACAAGGAGATTCGCTGGGGCCGGTGATGTGTACGTGACTGTTGTTACCGGTGGGACCTCGCGAGAGCGCCCATGGGGTCCCACGCCGGCAGGACGACCGGCTCGGCGTC
>NZ_JBNDHY010000090.1:0-18862 GCF_056755315.1 Monashia sp. HAY1-2A | reverse complement strand
CTCGGCCTGCTCGCCGACCCGACCCGCCTCGACGAGCAGCTGGTCCCGGCGGTCGTCATCGGGCTGGTCCTGCTGCTCGTGGCCCGGCCGCTGTCGGTGTTCCTGTCGACGGTGTGGTTCCGGGTGCCCTGGCGCGAGCAGGCCTTCCTGTCGTGGGCGGGGCTGCGCGGCGCCGTCCCGGTCGTGCTGGCGACCGTCCCGCTGACCGCCGGGACCCCCGACACGGAGTGGATCTTCGACCTCGTCTTCATGCTCGTCGTCGTCTTCACCGTCGTGCAGGGCCCGACGCTGCCCTGGGTGGCCCGCCGGCTCGGGCTCACCGAGGGCGTCCACTCCGTCGACGTCGACCTCGAGTCGACGCCGCTCATCGAGATCGGCGCCGAGGTCGTGAAGGTGTCCGTGGGGAGCGAGTCACGGCTGCACGGCGTGGCCCTCTTCGAGCTGCGCCTGCCCCGGGGCGCCAACGTCACGCTCGTCGTGCGGGGCGGCGAGGGGTTCGTCCCCGAGCCGCACACGACCCTGCGGCACGGCGACCAGTTCCTCGTCGTGGCCACCACGACGGTCCGGCGGCGCACCGTCGAGCGCATCCGGGCGGTCAGCCGCGCCGGTCGCCTCGCGGGCTGGTCGTAGACTGGACGACGGTCTTCCCGTCTCTTTCCGATCACCGAGGTCCTCATGCCCACCTACTCCTATGCGTGCACCGAGTGCGGGCACGCCTTCGACATCCGCCAGTCGTTCACCGAGGACGCCCTGACGGTGTGCCCGGAGTGCGGCCAGCCGCGGCTGCGCAAGGTGATCCACCCGGTCGGCATCGCGTTCAAGGGCTCGGGCTTCTACAAGACCGACTCCCGCGCGTCCAACTCGAGCGGCAAGGGCTCGAAGGCCGCGAGCACCTCGTCGTCGGCCGACTCCTCGGCCGGGGGCTCGAACGGCGGGTCGGACTCCTCCTCGACGGGGTCGTCCTCCCCCGCCGCCTCGTCCTCGTCGTCCTCCTCGTCCTCGTCCTCGACGGCTGCCGCGGGCTCCTCGTCCACATCCTCCTGACGCTGCGGGGCTTCCTCCCCAGGTCCGGGTCGCCCCGGCATCCCGCCGGGGGCCCCGCCCTAGGCTCGGGCCATGACGACTGACGCCGCCGGCCACCCCGACGCCGAGCCCACCGCCCTCCTCGCGCCCGGCGCCGTGACCGGCGCTGCGTCCGCCGCGGCGTCCGGGGCCGGAGGCGGCCCGCGTGCCGAGATCGGCGTCATCGGCGGCTCCGGGCTCTACGACTTCCTCGACGAGTACGAGACCGTCGAGGTCGACACCCCGTTCGGCCGCCCGAGCGACCCCCTCGTCGTCGGCGAGGTCGGGGGCCGGTCGGTGGCCTTCGTCGCACGGCACGGCAAGGGCCACCGGTTCCCGCCGCACCGGGTCAACTACCGCGCCAACCTCTGGGCGCTGCGCGCGGTGGGCGCCCGCCAGGTGCTCGCGCCGTGCGCCGTCGGCTCCCTCCGCGCGGACCAGGGGCCGGGGACCGTGGTCGTCCCCGACCAGGTCGTCGACCGCACCTGGGGTCGCGAGCACACGGTGTACGACGTCGAGGGGCCGGTGGTGCACGTCGGTTTCGCCGACCCGTACTGCCCGAACGGGCGTCGGGTCGCCGTCGACGCCGCCGGGCGCGCCGGGTTCGACGTCGAGGCCCAGGGCACGCTCGTCGTCGTCAACGGACCCCGGTTCTCCAGTCGGGCCGAGTCGGTGTGGCACCAGCAGGCCGGCTGGTCGATCGTCGGGATGACGACGATGCCCGAGGCCGCGCTGGCCCGCGAGCTCGCGCTCTGCTTCACGACGATCGCGCTCGTCACCGACGCCGACGCGGGGGTTGAGGGCGGCCCGGCCGTCACCCACGAGGAGGTGCTGCGCGTGTTCGGCACCAACGTCGAGCGGCTCAAGGCCGTGCTCCGGGACGCGATCGGCAGCCTCCCGACGCACGAGGCGGACGACCTCGCGACGTGCGCCTGCCGCCGCGCCCTCGACGGGCTCGAGCTGCCCTTCCCTCTCCCGTGATGGCCGGGGTGACGACACGGCTCCTCGGGCGCCGGGCGGGCGGTGGCGGACGCGGCGGCCCGGTGGTGCGCGCCGGCCGTGGTGGGCTCGCTGACCGCGCTGGTCGTGATGTCCGGGGCGACCGCGCCGACCGGGCCTGCCGTCCCGCCCGGGGCGGCACCGCCAACGGACCGCGCCGCCGGGCCGCGCGGCGGCTGCGGTGGCGGCGCGGGCTCGCAGCGCTGCTCGCCGGGGTCGCGGTGTGGGCCGGCGTCGGCGCCCTGTCACCGCGAGCATCGGGGACCGTCGGCCTGCCGACCGTCGTCGCGGTCCGCGACGTCGCCGCGGGTGCGGTGCTCGGCGTCGACGACCTGACCGTCGTGTCGCGTCCACCTGCCGAGCGCCCCGACGGCGCGGCCTCCGACGTCGACGCCGTCCTCGGCGCGACGGCGGCGGGTCCACTCCTCGCCCGCGAGGTCGTCGTCCCGAGCCGGCTCCTCGGCGGCTCGGTCCTGGCGGGCCAGCCGACCGACCACGTCGCGCTCACCGTCCCCGTCCTCGACGCGTCGGGGGCCGGTGCCCGACCCGGTGCCCGGGTCGACCTCTACGCCACCGGTACGGGCGAGCGGGCGGCCTCCGACGTCGTCGTCCTCGCGGTGCGGGAGGCCGGCGAGGCCGGCGCGCTCGGCGCAGCCCACCCGCCGCAGGTCACCCTGTCGCTCGGGCCCGACGACGCCACCCGGGTGGCCCGTGGCCTCAGCGCCCTCGAGGCCGGCCAGAGCTTCGTCGTCGCCATCCGGCAGCCCGGAGCGCTCCCGCACTAGGCTCGCAGCCGATGCCCGGTCCCGGCTCGGGGTCCGCAGACTCGAGGGAGGCCTTCATGCTCAAGGGATTCAAAGACTTTCTCCAGCGCGGCAACGTTGTCGACCTCGCCGTCGCCGTGGTCATCGGTGCGGCCTTCACCGCCGTCATCGACGCGGTCGTCAAGGGGCTCATCACGCCGCTCGTCGCCGCGGTCTTCGGCAAGACGGACCTGAGCAAGGTCGGCAACTTCACCGTCAACAACGCCCAGTTCTCCCTCGGTCTCGTCCTCGACGCGGCCTTCCGGTTCCTCTGCGTCGCGGCCGCCGTGTACTTCCTCATCGTGCTGCCGATCAACCGGCTGGCGGCCCTGCGCAAGCGGGGCGTCGAGCCCGAGCCCGAGGCGCCGACGGAGGAGATCATCGTCCTCACCGAGATCCGGGACGCCCTGCGCACCCGCTGACCGGCCGTTCCGCCACCACGTCGGCCGGTACGTGCCACAGGGGCGGGAGCTCGCTGCTCCCGCCCCTCGCACGCCCGGAACGCGCGCTCGACGCCCCCGGTGCTGCCGAGATCAGTCCTCGTCGTGGGGCCGGCCGAGTACCGGGCCCCCGTAGGTCTGCGGACGCTCGTAGCCGCCGTAGATCTCGGCGAGCGCCAGCGGCCGCGCCGCCTCGGCGTGCCGGCCGGCGCGCTGCAGCGTGCGGCCGAGCAGCAGGTGCGCGTAGGCATCGGTCGGGCACTCCTCGATGATCCGCTGCAGCGTCTCCTCGGCATGCCGGAACTGCGCCGAGTGGAAGTAGGCGCGGGCGAGCAGCAGACGCAGCTCGGTGGTCGAGTGAGGCGCCCAGTCCGCCTCACCGGTCGTGGCCGGAGCGGTGGCCTGCGCGTCGACCTCGTCGACGAGGTTGGCGAGCGCGGTGGCTGCGGCGAGGTGGTCACCCCGCTCGAAGAGCCCTTGCGCGAAGGAGAGGCGCAGCTGGAAGGGGGTGGTGTTCATGGGCTCACCAACGCCATGGACCGATGGGACATTCCCGTCCTCCCCTCTCGCGTCCTCACTCGTAGTGCGGGGGGCGCTGCTCCTGGAGCCACTGCTCGCGGCTCGCCTCGTCTGCTTGGGAGGTACCCCATCCGAGGTCGGTGTCGTCGCGGCTGCGGCCGCCGACCGGTGACGGCGCGAGGTCCTCGAGGACGTCCTCCGCCGCGGTCTCCGCCGTCCCACGACGGAAGACGCGGCGTCGCTTGCGCCGCCGTGGCTCGCCGTCGCCCGGGTCGGGGGCACCGGCTGCACCGGCACCGTCGGCTGCACCAGCACCCCCCGACGTGGTCGGCGCCTCCGGTTCGGCCGCATCCGGAGCCGACGCCGTCTGCGCCGCGGTGCCGGCTGCCTCCCGTTCGGGTCGGGTGGCCGGCTCGGCCGCCGTCCCGGAGAGGCGTGTCTCGCGGGCGATCGCGACGATCCGGGAGATCTCGCGGGCGGGGTCACGGAACACGTCCGTGCTCCAGACCCGCTCGTGGATCCAGCCGAGCCGGGCCAGCTGCTCCGGGCGCAGCCGGTCCCGGTCGCGGGTGCTGCGCAGCGCGGCGTACCGGTCACCGTCGGTCTCGACGGCGATGAGGCCACGCCCCCGGTGGTAGGGGTCCTCGACAGCGAGGTCGATGCGCTGGCGCGCCGAGCCGTAGTCCTCGTGGACGGTGAGGCCCTCGCGGCGCAGCCGCTCGGCGAGGTCGCGTCGCAGCGGGTCGCCGGTCGGTGGGTTGGCGGCGAACAGCGTGCCGTCGTCGCTGCGCCGGCCGCCGGTCTCGGCATAGGCGAGGAAGTCACGGAGCATGACGGCGCCGCGGGACTTGAGCCGCTCCGGGTCGAGGTCGGACGCGCGCAGCGCCGACACGACCGTCATCCGCTGGCGGGCCCGGGTGATGGCCACGTTGAGCCGCCGCTCCCCACCCTCCATGTTGAGCGGTCCGAAACGGTGCAGCACCCGCCCGTGCGGGGTCTTGCCGTAGCCGATGGACAGGATGATCGCGTCGCGCTCGTCACCCTGGACCCGCTCGAGGTTCTTGACGAAGAAGCGCTCCGGCCGGTCGGTGTCGAAGAAGTCGGCGACGTCGGGCGCGCGGCGCAACGCGGCCGTGACGGCGTCGTCGAGGCGGTCGGCGTGCTTGATGCCGAGGGCGATGACGCCGAGCGACTCCGTGGGCCGGGTGCGCGCGTGCTCGAGGACGAGCTCGACGACGCGGGCGACCTCGGCCTCGGTCGTCTCGATGGCATCGACGCCGGGCTGGAGGGTGGCCTGCCCGTCGACCGGCTCGAAGGTCACGGCGGAGTCGATCGAGGTGCCGGGGAACGTCGTCAGCCCGCCGTCGTAGACGGCCTGGTTCGCGAAGGCGATGAGGCGCTCGTCGCGGCTGCGGTAGTGCCAGGTGAGGCTGCGCGTCGGCAGCGTCGCCGCGAGGACGTCGAGCACCGACTCGAAGCCCTCGGTCAGCGTCTCGTCGGCCTCGGCCGGTGCGGACTCGTCGTCGGAGACGACGGTGAAGAAGTTCGTCGGGGGCAGCTGCCTCTCGTCGCCCGCGACGACGACCTGGCGCGCCCGGCTGATCGCCGAGATCGCCTGGGCCGGCTGCACCTGCGAGGCCTCGTCGAAGACGACGACGTCGAACCACTTGCCGGGCGGGAGCGTCGAGGCGACAACGAGCGGGCTCATCGCCCAGCAGGGCTTGATCGCCGTCAGCGCGGCGGAGGCCTGCGGCA
Source organism: Monashia sp. HAY1-2A (assembly GCF_056755315.1). Lineage (NCBI taxonomy): Bacteria > Bacillati > Actinomycetota > Actinomycetes > Micrococcales > Intrasporangiaceae > Intrasporangium > Monashia sp. HAY1-2A. The sequence goes on along the minus strand of NZ_JBNDHY010000090.1, from coordinate 13,284 downwards.
CGAGGTCGCGAAGTGGCTTGTGCCGCCGGGCCTTCCCGGCCTCCGCGCGGACGAGGGCCTCCTGCGCGGGGTGGTCACCGAGGACCTCACGGACGTTGCGGGCGACGGCGTCGCGAACGCGGGCGACCGTGGCCTCCCGGTGGGCGCGGTCGGCCTCGACGTACTCGGCGACGTCGCGTCGCAGCCCCGCACCGTCGTGCGCGCCGTACGCGGGGTCGCGCACGGTGATCTCCTGCGCCACCGAGGCCCACCAGACGTGGTCGACCTCGGCGGTGACCTGCTCGGTGGCGACGCCGCGGCGCGCGAGGTCGTCGACGAGCGGGCCCAGCCCGGCCGAGCGCATCTCGTCGAGGATGCTCGTCACCTGGGGCAGCACCGCGACTCGGTCCGGGCGTGCGGCGAGGGCGGCGAGCCGGTCGCGCAGCGCGTCGAGCGGCAGGTCGGTGAGCGGCGGCTGGTCCTCGCGTTGCGGCAGCCGCGCGTCGAGCCAGTCGAGGTCGCCCTTGACCTCGGCGAGCAGCGCGAGGCCCTCGTCGAGTCGTGGGGAGATCTCGGGGCGACCGCCGCCACCGACGAGGGCGTACCAGTGCTCGCGCTGCTCGGACGCGGCCATGAGCCGGTCGTGCAGGTCGGCCGGCGGGCGGCCCGGCCGCAGCAGGCGCCGGGTCTGCCGGCGGATGCGCCAGCGGTCGAGCCAGCCCATCTCGACGTCGCGCGTCTCGCGCCAGTCGCGGGTGGCGGTGGCGGCGATGTGCTCGCGCAGCGGCGTGTCGAAGACCTCGGGCCGGAACACCTCGAGGGTCTCGCGGACCCGGGACATCGTCGCGAACGCCGAGGCCCAGACGTTGATCGACTCGGCGGCCGGCACCTGCGACTCGGCGAGGATGCCGTTGAGGCGGTTGCCGGTGTCGTCGAGGCCGGTCGTGCTGTACCGCGTCGTGATCTCGAGGGCGCGCGACGCGTCGTCGGCGCTGAGGATGCGGGCACCGAACCAGGGGTCGTCGCCGTCGCGGACCCACGCGCCGAGTCCGGCGGCGTCGCGCAGCCGACGGCCGAGCTCGACGGCTCGGGCCCGGCTGGTCGCCGACAGGTCGCGGCCGGCGACCCGGACCCGGGAGGTGGGTGGCGGCCTGCGCATGCCGAGCTCGATGAGCGCCTGCTCGGCGTCGTGCGCGCTGACGCCCCACGGCTCGCGCACCTCGTGCAGGGCGCGGACGTGGCGCTGGAGGCGGGCCCGGCGGTCCCGCAGCTCGGCGCCGGTGCCGTCACTGGGGCTGTCGGTGTGCTCGAGGGCGGCGTCGAGGCTGCGGCCGAACTGCAGCGCCGTGGCGCGCTTGTTCGTCGGGCCGTCGTAGGCGTCGAGGACGAGGTCGCCCAGACCGAGACGGTCCAGGCGGGTGAGGACGGCGTCGATGGCGGCGCGCTTCTCGGCGACGAACAGCGTCGACTTGCCCTCGGCGGCCAGCGCCGCGATGAGGTTGGCGATGGTCTGCGACTTGCCGGTGCCGGGAGGCCCCTTGACGACGAGGTGCGCTCCGGCACGGACCGCGTCGATCGCGGCGTGCTGGGAGGAGTCGGCGTCGAGGACGAGGTACTCGTGCTCGGGGTCGGGGTCGGGGTCGCTGTCGGGCACGCGCAGCCGCACCGCCGCCAGGGCCGACTCGTCGCCCGCGAGCGCGGCCACGACATCGTGGTCGGCGAGCGACCCGCCCTGCAGCGCGAGGTCGGCGACCATGGGCAGCTTGGCGTAGGAGAAGGTGCCGAGCACGATCCGGGGCGCGATGTCGAGGTCCGAGACGTGGGCGCACTGCTCGAGCAGCGCCGCGAACACGGGGTGGGCATCGAACCCGGAGGGGCCGGTGGCGAGGTCGGCCAGCGCGTCGCCGTCGACCTCGATCCCCTGTTCGGAGCGCAGGTACTCGCGCAGCACGGGGTTGAACTCCACCTCGGGGCCCAGGTCGATCTCGAAGTCGTCCTGCGCGGCGCCGGTGGGCCGCAGCACGCAGGCACGCAGCAGCACGGGCGCGGCCGGTGGCCGTGCGGCCCGCGGCACGGACCACGTCGCCATCCCGATGGCGACGAACCCGGCGGCGATGCCGCGCTCCTCGCGCAGCTCGAGCGCCTTGGCGCGGATGGCGCGGGCGCGACGGCGGGCCTCGTCGAGGGCCGCAGGCTCGCGGAACAGGTCGGACAGGCGCGTACGACGCCCCGCGAGCAGCATCGAGACCCCGCCGGGGTGCGCGGTGGTGAGGTCGAGCGTGCCGGAGGGGAGGTCGCGGTACCACAGCAGGGTGTTGCGGCCACCGAGGTCGACGAGGGCGCGCTGCCACGTCCGCACCGCCGCCGCGACGCGGTCGGCGCGGGGGTCGCCCGAGGTCGACTCGGCCGGGAGGGCAGGGTCGTGCCTGAGCGCTTCGGTCATTCCTGCAGGCTAACGAATCGGCAACCCACCGCCGGGGACCGACGCCTGTGCGTCGGCTGGGTGCCGCGTCCCGTGTCGGCGGCCGTCGATGCCAGCCCTCGGACGCGTCCGGAGGCGTGCGGACGCCTGCGGTGGGCTCCGGAGCGGACGCGACACGGCGGAGGGCATCGGCTCAGGCGCAGCTCAGGTGCAGTCGATGGTCGGCGCGGTGGGCAGGCGCCGGAAGGTCTCGTGGTGCCCGACGTCGTCGGAGAAGAGTGCGGTGTCGTCGCTGAGCACCACCCGGCCGGCGTGGTACGGGTTGCCCCACCCGGGCGGCGGGTTGCCTCGACCGTCGTCGAGCGGGCCGCCGTCGCGCTCGAACCAGTCGCCGTCGACGACGAGGTAACGCACACCGCAGTGCGTCTCCAGCAGGACGTCGATGGTCGCCGTAGTCGTGCCCATGGTGGTCGAGGGGTCCGGCACCGGGACACCGGACGAGCAGGCGGCCAGCGTGGGGCCGGGGAGGGCGAGCGTGAGCCAGCACGCGCCGGCGCACAGCAGCGCGCGCGTCCCTCCCATGGCTGGCCCTTCGTCGGCGAGTCGTCCGGTCAGTCGGTCTGTCGGTCCCGCCCGGCCAGTATCCCGCGGCGACGTCCGGCCGCGGCACCGACCGCGTCGACGGCTCGCTGCACTCCGCGGGTGTCAACCAGGGACGCGCCGAACCGCTGGCCCGCACCGGCGACTCCCCCGCACACGTCGGCCGGTTACGTGTGCGGGGGCGTCCGGTCGCGCACTCGACTGGGGCAGGATGCCCAGCGCGACGGCCGCACCGGCCGTTCGCGCAGGGGGAGGCGTCAGCGGAACGAGCTCGGGAAGGCTCCGATGATGCCGCCGCTCAGCATGTCGGCCATCTGGAGGATGTGCGCGTGCACCGCCTCGTAGTCGGTCACGCCGGCGCTGTAGCTGCCGGACAGCTCGTGGGCCGCCTCGGACAGGGTCTGGTCGAGGTGGACCCGCATGTCGTCGCGCATCATGGCCTGGGGCCAGAACCGCGGGTTGGCCTGCGCCAGGAAGTCGGCGATGTCCTCCGCGTTCGCGTACCAGCGGTTCTTGGCGTCAGTGAACGCGGTGGTGTCGCCGGCCTTCGCCGCCTTCAGGACCTCGACGGCGATGGTGATGTGGTCGTGGAGCAGCGCCGTCAGCCGTTGGCCCGCCGCCTCTCCGTAGAAGGGCACGATCGCGTCGCCGATGTCGGTCTGGTTCTGCAACAGCCGATCGGCGGTCGCCGGGAAGCCGGCGGAGCCGTCCGCGAACGTCACGATCGCGAGCCGGGTCCAGGTGACGTGGTCCTCCCACAGCTTGCGCATCTGGTCGTGGAACGCCTGCTGCGCCACGGTTCTCGGCGCCACCTCGTGGGTGTGGGCGAGGGTGACCGGCTGGGCGTCGGCGCTGCCACGAGGAAGCGTCCAGGTGAGGAAGGCGCTGGCGAGGGCGACGGCAAGGAGGGAGAACAGGAAGCCGCGGCGTCTGGACGGCGCGGGCGACTCGGCCGCGAGGGCGGAGGAGGACGAGGGGCGTTCGGTGGCCATGCGTGGTCCTTCCCGATGCTGATGGTCGATGGTGAACGGGAGGGTTCGCCGCCCCGAAACGGGAGGCGTCATCCGGACGGGAACCGGCAGGCGAGGCTCTGTGAGCAGTTCGTGTCGATGCGGTGACGGATGCTTACCGCGTGGCGCCACCCGCCCGGCGAGGCCCGCCCGGCGAGGCCCGCCCGGCGAGGCCGGGCCGGCGCGTTCGCGGCCGGTTCAGCGAGGCGGTAACCGGGGCGTCGCTCCGCATGGGAGCAGGCTGGAGGACCAACGTGCCGATCCCTCCCTTAAGGGACCCCACCTGCGAATGTCCTGTCAGTCCAGCCGGTTCGACGGTGCGCCCGACGACGTCGGCCTAACGTGGCACGCAGCCTGCGGCTCGGGGGCCCAGCACAGGCCCGGAAGACCGGCTCCGATGCCGGCCGTTCTGCGGAAGGACCGCTCATGATCGGACACGGGCTCACCAGGCGTCATGCCACGGCGACCCTCGTCGCGCTGGGTCTCGCCGGCGCCTCAACCATGCTCGGCGCGACCTCGGCGCGCGCGGCCAGCGACTACAACGGGGCCGTCTACCAGGTGGAGATCTCGCTCAACTGCACGAAACCGGGCGCACCGTGCCAGAACATCTTCGGCCTGGGCGGCATCTGGGGATGGATCGCGCTCATGCCCGGCGACGCCACGAACACGTGGGGCATCGGCAACGCGCAGATCGCGGAATGCGGCCACGCGGGCGCCGGTGGTGGCGGAGCGGGCGCCGGGCACGAGGACTACGACCCGGCCTGGCGGGTCATCGTGTCGTCGACGCCGCCGTCGCCGACGACGCCCAAGGACCCGAACAACAGGTACATCGTCATCGACGGGTCCCCGGACGGTCAGGTGTCCCCCTTCATCGTCCCGGCGACGTACGGCCACTACTCGGTGAGCTTCATGGGTGCCTTCGGGCAGGAGCAGATCGCTCCGTGACAGCCGTCCCTGACCTCGGCGGTGACCGGCGGCAGGGATAGGGGGGAGGGGCGGGACCGCAGGTCACCGCGACGTGGCGTGCGGTCCCTGCCGTCCGAGTTCGGCGAGCTCCGGGACTGCCGCGGCGTGCGAGGAGAACAAGCACCCGAACTCGTGCTGGCCACGTCGTGCAGTGCTTCGATGGGTCATGGCTAACGCCCGACGGCACCGGAGCGTCGCAGGACGCATCATCGGCCTCGGCCACGTGCTCACAGGTGGGGCGGCGCTGGTCTTCGCCGGCGCGTTGGTCGTGGCGGGGCGGTCACCCATGGCCGGGCTGGAGGGGGTGCTTCTGCCGCTGGGTCTGCTGCTTGCCCTGGCCGCCGGGGTCTTCGTCTACACGGCGGCCATCGTTCTGCGACGTGCACCGGACGAGCGTCGCGGTCCCTCGCTCGTGCTCAGCACCGTCGAGCTCCTCGTCGGGGCTGCCCTGGCGGTGGGGTTCATGAACGGGCGGGCGGGCAGTCCTGCCGACTACCCGGGTCCGCCTCCGAACGCCCACGGGCCCGACGTCGAGTGGAGTGATCCGATCTTCGTGCCGTCGGTCCTGCTCGTGGTTCTCGGCCTCGCCGGTCTGGGTCTCGAGGTCGCGTCCCGGCGCGCGGCCAGACCCTGAAAGGCGTGCTGGGTCCACCGGCGTGCCCGGCGCCCTCGTGTGCGGGGCCGCGGCGGCGGTCCAGTAGCCTGTCCCCGTTGGTCGGCCCGACGGGCCTCGTTACAGCGAGGGTTACAGCGACCCTTTCAGCGAGGTTTCCAGCGAGGGTCTCAGCCATCCCCCGCCCTCGTAGCTCAGGGGATAGAGCACCGCTCTCCTAAAGCGGGTGTCGCAGGTTCGAATCCTGCCGGGGGCACCAAACGCCGTTCCGCAGGTCAACGGCCATTTTCGCTGTGGCCCTCCCCCGTCCCAGATGGTGCGCCACTCCGATCCGCACACGTGCCGTCCGAGGGCCATCCCGCCCCCTGCCCGACCAGGTGGCGCCTGCCATCTGGTTCGCGCGTGCGAGAACCAGGCCGCCGTGGCTGGCGACGAATCGGTCAAACCGTCGGATGGACCTTCACCGCCCCCGCCGGCTCGGAGTTCCTCGCCGCCCGCCTGGGTGCCGCCCTACGTGTCCACAACGTGCGCAGGGGAGGACGAAAGCCTCTATGGCACGAGCTGCTTCGAGCAGACGCCCGCGTCGGTCGGATTCGTGAACCCCCGATGAGGGGCCGGCCCGTAGGCGGCGAGTCCACTCAGAAGGCTGGCAGGGGCTGCTGGGCGTGTGGGCCCTGGCGGCGTGCCTCGAGCACGGCGTCTCCCAACCGCTCCCGAGCCATCGCCAGGCACGCGTACACCGCTCCTCGTGCCACCGACAGGCCGAGGACCTGGGTCACCGTCCTGACCTCGGGAACCGCCGGAAGGCTCTTGTCGAGCCGCCTTCGCACCTCGGGGAGGACTTCGTCGACGAGCGGGCTCAATCGACCCACGAAGAAGACCGACTCCGGGTCCAGCGTCACGGCGACGGCGGTGACAGCGGTGACGACGGCGGTGGTGAAGGCGTCCAGCACCTCGGCACGCGGACCGTCGTCGTGGGGTAGCAGCCACAGATCTTCGACGCGCTCAAGAGCGAGTCCCCGCGCTCGAGCGAACCGGAGCAGGCCGCTGACGCTGAGGAGCCCATCGAGGGGCTCGCTGCCGACCCCGGAGAACAGCACACCGATGTCGCCGAAGGCAGGCGTCCGCCCTCGGAGGAGCTCCTGGTCGGTGCAGCCGGCGACGTTGAGGATGCTGCTCACGCTGAAGAGAGCAGCATCTCGCAGGGTGGTGTCCTCGACGAGGACCCCGAGCAAGGACGCGTTGGCATCGCTGTCGAGGAGCACGGGAGCGTCGACCAGGTCGGCCAGGGCTCGCTGGAGGCCAGAGCCCGCGAAGACCGTCATCGACTCCGCCGGGCCGAAGATCTCTGTGCCGTTCCGGACCCGGCCGGGCACCGCGACGACGACCTGGCGCAACGGCCCCTCTGCCGAAGCGCTGGTCTCCGCCATCAGGGCGACCAGCCACTGCGCGGTGTTCCCGACCTCCTCGCGGGTCACCGTGGGCACGATGACCTGTCCCAGCTCGCGACCCCTGAGGTCGGCGACCAGGACACAGGTCGTCTGCATGCCGAAGCTGATGCCCACGACGTGCCCCATCGTGCCGGGCACGTCCAGGTACGTGGACCGGCGGCCACGGCCGGCGACCTCGTCGACTCCGCCGTCGACGACGAAGCCGTCCACCCGAAGCTCCTCGACGGCGCGCGACACCGTGGCCTTGCTCAAGCCCGTCAGGTCGATGACCTCGTTGCGCGTCAGCGGCGCCCGAGACAGCAGCACGTCGAGGACGGATGCCTTGTTGTAGTCGCGGGACGTGGGGTTGCTGCTCACGCGAGGACCCTAGCGATGCGGAGTCGGTCAGGGCTGCTCACGACGGCGAACCCCGGAGCTGGGCAACGACGTCCGCCAGGGGCACCGCCAGGGCACGTTCGACGTTGACCCAGTCGTCCTTGGCGTGGGCCAGGAGGTAGTCGCGCCGTTCCGGCACGCGCTCCGCGCGCCAGTTGGTGATCAGCGCGCGGAGCGTGAGCCGCGCCAACGCGGCCGCCGGCAGCAGGGGCAGCTCCCGGTCCCTGATCGGCCGGGCGCTCTCGTAGCCGGCGACGAAGCCGCAGGCCTCGCGCCACGGCTGCTCCGACGTCCGGCCCAGCAGGTTCGCCATCGCCACCGCGGGATCGAAGATGACCGCGCTGCGCATGGTGTCACCGAAGTCGATGACACCGGTGACGTAGTCGACGCTCTGCTCGTCGACGACCACGTTGTACGGGCTGTAGTCACCGTGGATCACCTGCGTCTCGAGGTCGTCCAGCCTCGGGACGATGGTTGCCTCGAACAGCTCGAACACCCTGTCGGCCAGCCGCCGGTGCACGGCATCCGGGGTGTGCTCGACGAGCTCGGTCAGCTCGTGGAAGTGCCGGATGTCCCACACCAGGCCCCGGCGGTCCGCCGGGTGCGCAAACGCCTCGAGCGCCACGTCGACTCGTCCGAGCATCTGGCCGACCTTGGCGAGCTGCTCGCCGTCCGCGTTCACCTGAGCCCAGACCGCGCCGTCGACGAAGTCGAAGACGCGCAGCACCCGGGCGGTGCCGTCACCTGCCTCGATGAGCACGTGGTCGCGTCCGTCCACGGTCAGCCTCACCCGCTGGACGGGCAGCTCGGGCGATGCGCTTTCGAGGAAGCGCATCGCGGCCGTCTGAAACTCGACGACCGCCCGGGCCTCGTCAGGTGGTGAGACCTTCACGAGGTAGCGGGCCGAGTCACCCCTGAGCCGGAACGTGTCGTCCTTCTCCGTGGCCAGCGGGTGGAGCCGTCCGGAGAGGTGGTAGTGCTCGTCGAGGAGGAGGCTGACGAGCCCCACGTCGATGGGCGTGTGCGACGACCTCATGCCGCTTTCGGCGAAGAGCCGTTCAGCCGGGCTCGAGCGTGGTGAGGCGTGCACTGTCGGTCCCTTCGGCCGGGCTGCTACAGACGGTCCTTGGCGACCTCGGCGAAGGTCTCCAGGAACCGGGTCACATCGGCGGAGCTGAAGGCCAGCGGAGGACGGACCTTCAGGACGTTGGCACCCCGGGCAGTGCCGCTGATGAGGATTCGACGATCCCGCATGTCGTTGATGACGTCCTCGGCTCGGGCCCGGTCCGGCGCCCGCGTCTCCAGATCCTCGACGATCTCCACGGCGACGTACAGACCGCTGCCGCGCACCTGGGCGACGTGCGGTGACTCGCGGGTGATCTCCTCGAGTCCGGCTCGCAGCGCCGTGCCGTTCTCGAGGACGCGCTGCTGCACGTTCTCCTCCTCGAACACGTCGAGCACCGCGGCCCCGGCCGCCACCGGGATCGAGCTGCCGGCGAAGGTGTTGAAGTAGCGGACGTTGCGCCCGAACTCCTCGGACACCTCGGGCCGGAAGACCACACCCGAGAGCGGCACTCCGTTGCCCATCGGCTTGCCCAGGGTGACGATGTCCGGCAGCACGCCGTGGCGGGCGAACCCCCACATGGCGTCCCCGAGGCGGGCGAAGCCCGACTGCACCTCGTCCGCGATGTAGACGCCTCCGGCGGCGTGGACCTCCTCCACCACGGCCTGCATGTAGCCGACCCTGTCGGTGAAGATCCCGTCGCTGCTGTAGGCGCTGTCCGTGACCAGGGCCGCGAGCCGGTAGCCGTGGCGCTCGAGGTCGTCGATTGCGGCACGCACCTGGGCGCGCATGTGCTCGGCCAGCGTGGATCCGGGAGCAACGAGTCGCGGGTCAGGAGGGTCGATGAGCCGGACGTTCGGTCCCAGCGGTGAGCCCTTGCCCAGAGTCGGTGAGAACCGCGAGACCTCGCTGGTGATGCCGTGGTAGGCCCACCGCGTCACGATGATTCCCTCGCCGCCGGTGTAGTACTTCGCCACCCGCATCGCGAGGTCGTTGGCCTCCGAGCCGCTGCAGGCCAGGCTCAGCTTCGACAGGCCCTTGGGGAACGTCGCCAGGAGCCGCTCCGCGTAGTCGACCAGCGCCTCCTGGACGTAGCGCGTGTTCGTGTTGACCGCCGCCATCTGGCGGTGGACCGCTTCGACGACGTGGGGATGGGCGTGCCCCACGCACGGCACGTTGTTGTAGGCGTCGAGGTAGTCGTTGCCGTCGAGGTCGAACAGGTGCGCTCCGCGACCGCAGACGAACTCCACCGGCTCGCGGTACATCAGCATGTAGCCCGGGCCGAGCACCTCGTTCCGCCGCCGGATGGTCTCCTGGAGATGCTGCGGAAGTGTGCCCACCACCCCGGGGTCGAACCCGTTGGGAAAGCCGGCGATCGCTCGGCTGAGGCTGGAAGACATGGTGAGGACCTTCGTCGCAGCTCAGATGCCGAGCAGCGTGTTGAGCTCGTCCAGGGACTTCACGACCGTGAGGCCGTAGCCCGGCGGCACCGGGTCGTAGCCGCGGTCGAGCAGCACGAGGTTGCGGAAGCCCATGTCGTGCATCGGCAGCGGGTCGTAGCGGGTGTGCGAGGACACGTGGACGAAGTCCTCGGGCTTGGCGTCGAGCTGGTCGAGCATGTACTCGAACGCGGCGTACCGGGGCTTGTAGTAGCCGGCCTGCTCGGCGGTGAAGACGGCGTGGAAGGGCGCCTCCAGCCGCGGCACGCTCTCCTCGAGGAAGTCGTTGCTGGCGTTGGAGAGGATGACGAGCTTGTAGTGCTCGGCCATCTTCTTCAGCGGCTCGACGACGTCGGGGTGCGGGCCCCAGCTGCGGACGCCGTCGGCGAACCGCTTGCCCGCCGTGGGGTCGGACTCGATGCCCCACTTGCGGCAGACCCGGTCGAAGGCGCTCTGCAGCACCTGCTCGTAGGGGTAGTACGCGTCGAGGACGGCGTCGTAGCGGTAGCCGCGGAACTCGGCGACGAACTGGTCCCACTGCTCCGCCGGGATCTGGTCGCCGACCAGCTCCTTGGTGATCGGGGTCATCGGCCAGCTGATCAGCGTGCCGTAGCAGTCGAACGAGACGTACTTCGGCCGGAAGGTGGAGGTGCTCATGGTGCGCCTTTCGATGAGTGTGCGTGGGGAGGACGGACCCTCGTGCTGGGCTCAACACTAGCAGACTTAGTTCCAGTTGCAAACTGAAACATGAACTGGCAATGCAGAGCAGCCCTGCGCTCGCCCTCCAACTCACAGCCGGCCAATCTCCCACCGAGCGCGCGCGTGTGTCACCGTGGAGATCCGGACCGGTGACGCGGCCCGCGGGCCTGCTCACCCCGGACCGGAACTGCACGGACTCGCTCGCCCCGCCGCGGCGCCCCCGGACCCAGGCACTCGCCTCCCGGACCTGGCCACCCGAACGCGGCGGGGCGCGCCACGTCCCGCCCCGGGGCGCCCGACGCGTCCGGCGCCCTCCCCGACCCATGGTGTCCCGAGCGCCCGACCGGGTACGGCTCCACGGCACCAGCGTCGGAGAAAGGACGGACAGCATGAGTGTCACGAGCTTCCAGGACCTGCCGCTCGCCGACCGCGACCGCGAGTGGGACGGCGACGCCGCCGAGAAGCGGGTCCGCGCCTGGGCCGGCGCCGAGGAGGAGCCGAACGAGAAGTACCGCGACGCCCACGTCTGGTACGACAAGGACAAGAAGGACAACTTCACGGCCTACAAGCTGCTCATCGCCGACGTCGTCGACGGTCGGCTGCGTGCGGTCCCCCGTGGCGTCATGGCGGCCGCTGCCGTCATGCAGGGTTCCCGCGGTGGTGTCGACCTGCCCTCCTCGGATGTCGACCGGGTCCGCAGCCATCTCGCGAAGTACTACGCCAAGATGGGCGAGGACGCCCCGTGGGAGCGGGACTGAACGCGTCCGCAGGCAGTCCGACGCGCTCGCAGGGAACTCGCGGGCGACCCGGCCGAGGTCACCTGCCGACCTGTTCCAAGCCCGCGAGCGCCGGGTACGGCGAGCACATGAGCAGAACGGTTGCAGCGATCGTCGCCGAGCTGGCGCAGGTCGAGGACGAGGTCCGCTGGGCCTCGCTCGCCTCCGGTACCCGAGCCCCCGACGCCTCGCGCCTCGCCGAGCTGAGTGCTCGCGAGGACGCGCTGGTGCGAGAGCTGCGAGCCGTCGACGTCAGCATCGACCTGTCCGTCGCGCCGACGCCTGCCTGACCAGCCCGATCGGCCGGGCTTGAGCGCCGGCGCCCAACGGCCCCTGCAGGATCGGCCCACACTCCGCGTCAGCCCGTGCCACGATGAACGCGTCGCACGACGAACGGAGCGCCTGATGGCCACCGACCCCGCCCACGGGTTCCTCACCGAGCCGCCGGTGACCGACGCCGTCCGCGCCTCCTTCGAGGGCGACCTCGGCACCCAGGGGTTCGTCATGAACCTGTCGCACCTGTGGGCGCACCACCCGGCGGCGCACGACACGCTCTTCGGACTCCTCGCCGACATGGTGCGCCTGGGCGGCCTCACCTTCCGGCAGCGCGGCATCCTCATCAGCGCCGCCGCGGCCACGGGCAGCGACTCCTACTGCGCCCTGGCGTGGGGCAACCGGCTCGCCGGCGAGGCGGGCCCGGACGTCGCCGCGGCGGTGCTGGCCGGCGACGACGCTCCGCTCGACCCCGCCGATGCCGCACTCGCCGGCTGGGCGCGCACCGTCGCCCGCGACGCCAACTCCACGACACCCGCCGACCTCGAGCCGCTGCGCGCCGCCGGCTTCGACGACCGGCAGATCTTCGCCATCACCGTCTTCGTCGCGCTGCGGCGGGCCTTCTCGATGGTCAACGCCGCCCTGGGGGCGCTGCCCGATGCCCAGCTGCGCTCGGCCGCGCCCGGGCCGGTCGACGAGGCGGTGTCCTTCGGCCGCCCCAGCGCCGGGGCGCCCTCGGCGACGACGCTCGGGGACGCGTCGCCGACCGCCGCCGGCTAGCTACGCCTCGTCGCCACCCTGCACGGCGACCCCACGCAGCAGGGCGAGGTAGTCCTCGACCGGGCGGGCCCCCGGTACGGCGGCGAACCCGTTGGCCAGGACGAACGGCGTCACCGTGATGCCGAGGTCGCGGGCCTGCCTCTCGTCGGCGCGCACGTCGTCGGCGTACGTGTCGGACGCGAGCACGGCGGCGACCCGCCGCTCGTCGAGGCCGCACTCGGCGCAGAGGCGCTGGAGCACCTCGTGGTCGTCGAGCGCCTGCCCCTCGCGGAAGTGCGCGGAGAAGAAGCGCTCGACGGCAGCCGCCTGCAGGGCCCGGCCGCCCATCTCGCGCGCCAGGGCCACGAGCCGGTGCGCGTCGAAGGTGTTGGCCATGACCGCGGTGTCGAAGTCGAAGACGAGGTCGTGGGCCTCGGCCGCCTCGATGGCCTTGGCGTTGAGGATGTGCCCGGCGACGGGGTCACCGTTGGTCCGCGAGCCGATCTGGTCCTGCGCGCGGTCGTTGCGCCCGACCGGCCACTCGGGGTCCAGCTCGTAGGCCCGCAACCGCACCGACACGTCGTGGGGCCGCTCGAAGGCGTGGATCGCGGCTTCGATCCGGTGCTTGGCGATCCATGACCACGGGCAGACGAGGTCGCCCCAGACGTCGAGCTCGATGAGGGTCGTGGACTCTGCGGCAGCCTGGACGGTCATCACGTCATCCAACCACGCCGGCGAGGAACGACGTCGCGCCCCCGACCCGTTCGGGTCCTGTCTCTTATACACATCTCCGAGCCCACGAGACGCGTAGTAATCTGGGGGGGGGGTTTTTGTGTTGGAGGGAAGGGGGGGGGGGGGG